>DATAAL010000500.1:0-3965 GCA_036260145.1 Longimicrobiaceae bacterium
ATCACGTACGCCAGATGCTTCGGCGTCAGCCCCCCACGCGCCGGGTTGGTCGTCGGCTGGCTCGACCACTCGGCCGCGGCATTCAGGTCGATGACGGGGAGATGGGTGTCCGCAAACAACGGCTGAAGCGGCTCCTGCGTCAGGACCGCCAGCGGCCGGCTGTCCTGCAGCACCTCGCACAGCCGCTCCCGGGGATGCATCGGATCCAGCGGCACGTAGGCGCCGCCCGCCTTCAGGACGCCGAAGAGCCCCACGATCAGCTCCGGGCTGCGCTCGACGCAGATCGCCACCCGTGTGTCCGGACCGACACCCCGCCCGCGGAGGTGATGGGCGAGCCGGTTCGCCCGGGCGTTCAGCTCAGTGTAGCTCAGCTCCTCGTTCCCGCAGACCACCGCCACCGCGCCGGGGTCGCGCTTCACGTGCGCCTCGAATAGCTCGTGCGCGCAGGCGTCCCGTGAGTACCCGGAGTCTGTCGCGTTCCACTCCTCCACCACCTGCCGCCGCTCCTCCTCCGGCAGGACCTCCAGGCAGCGCACCGCCGTCGCCGGCGCCATCTCCAGCGCCGTGACCAGCCGTTCCAGCGCCGTGTGCACCATCCGGCACACCCGGATCGGCTCCACCGAGAGGTGTGCCTCCACCACCAGCCCGAAATCCTCTCCCGCGTCGTCCACTGACAGCGAGAGCGGGTAGTTCGACCGCTCCTCGGCGTGAACGAGGAGCCCCTCGCCGGCCGGCGGTCTCGCGGACCGGGCATGGGCCACGTCGGGCCTGTGACGGTAGTTCAGCAGCGAGGAGAAGAGCGGCGTCGGCGCCTGTACCCCGCTGCACTGCTGCGCCAGCGCCAGGGACGTGTGCTCGTGCCGCAGCAGCTCCGCCAGCAGCGCGTGCGTCCCCCGCACGCTCGCCTCCGCTCCCTCCTCTCCCACGCGGACGCGGATCGGCAGCGTGTTGATGAACGGGCCAAGCACCCGGTCCGCGCCCGCGCCGCTCTGCATGCGCCCGAAGAGCACCGTCCCGAACACCACATCATCGCGTCCCGACGTCCGCGCCAGCACCTGCGCCCACGCCACGTGGAACATGCTCGCCGCGCTCACCCCCAGCGCCCGTGCCCGCTCCCGCAGCCGGCGGGAGAGATCCCTGGCCACCACCAGCCGCGCCTCTCCGGCCTCCGAGCCGTCGCCGCGCACGTCCACCAGGCCGAACGGCGCCGTGGGCTCGCTCACGTCCTCCAGCAGCTCCCGGAAGAAGGCCTCCCGCTCCTCGGCGCTCCCCCGCCGCCGCGTCTGGGCCACGTAGTTCCGGAACGGCAGCGGCGCCGGGAGCTCAGACTCGCGACCGAGCAGGTGCGCCCTGATCTCGGCCTGGAGGAAGCGGAGCGAGGTGTTGTCGTCCACCAGGTGATGCATGTGCTGCAGCAGCAGCCAGCGGCCTCCCGCCTCGTCCCGGGCCACGTACTGCCGCATGAGGGGCGCCCGCGCCAGGTCCATCCGGTACCGCCGCGGGTCGAAGCGCCCGTAGAGCTGGCGCGCTGCGTCGCCATCGCCCGGATCGAGCGCCACCTCCTCCACCACCAGCGGCGCCGTACGCCAGACCACCTGCACTGGCTCGCGCAGTCCCTCCCACACCACGGACGTCCGCAGGATGTCGTGCCGCTGCACCACCGCCTGCAGGGCGCCCAGGTAGGCGTCCAGCTCCGACCGGCTGTCGAACGCCGTCATGATGGACATCAGGTACGGATCTCCGTCCCGCGACATCAGGTGGTGGAAGAGGATGCCTTCCTGCAGCGGCGCCAGCGGGTAGATGTCCTGCACGTTCGCCGCGCCCCCCCACACCCCCTCCACGATCCCGTCGATCTCCGCCTGCTCCAGCTCCACCAGCGGCAGCATCTCCGGCTGGATCCGCTCGCACCCCTCCGGGATCCTGTTCGCCGGGACCTCCGCCTCGGGGGACCTGCTGCCGACCGTCGCGGCGTAGTCGGCGAGCGTGGGTGTGGTGAACAGGGCGCGCACCTCGGCGTGCAGCCCCACGCGCCGCATCCGCTCGATGAGGGTGATCGCCAGGAGCGAATGGCCGCCCAGCTCGAAGAAGTGGTCCCACCGTCCCACCCGCTCCACCCGCAGGACCTCCGCCCAGATCTCCGTCAGCGCCACCTCCACCTCTCCGACCGGTGCCTCGTAGCCGCGCCGCGCGTACGCGCCACCCTCGGGCGCGGGCAGCGCCTTGCGGTCCAGCTTTCCGCTCGGTGTGAGGGGGAACGCTTCCAGGTGAACGTACGCCGCCGGCACCATGTGCTCCGGCAGCCGCTCCAGGAGGTGCCGGCGTAGCGCTTCCGCGTCCGTTGCTCCGGTCCCGGCCCCACCGGGCTCACCGCCCGTCCAGTAGGCCACCAGCCGCGCGTCGCCGGGCACCACCTCCTGCGCCACCACCACCGCTTCACGCACCGCGGGGTGCTCGGCCAGGCGCGCCTCGATCTCGCCCAGTTCGATGCGGAAGCCGCGCACCTTCACCTGGTGATCGTTGCGCCCCAGGTATTCGATCGTTCCGTCAGGCAGCCACCGTCCCACGTCGCCTGTGCGGTACAGCCGCGCCCCCGGCTCGCGGGTGAACGGGTCGGGGACGAAGCGCTCCGCGGTCAGCTCCGGCCGCCCCAGGTACCCCCGCGCCACCTGGACCCCTCCGATGTGAAGCTCTCCCGCCACTCCCACCGGTACCGGGGCGCCGGATGGGTCCAGCACGTACACGCGGGTGTTCGCCACCGGCGCGCCGATGGGAATCCGGATCACCGAGCCATCGGTCGGGCAGCGCCACGCCGTTACGTCCACCGCCGCCTCGGTGGGGCCGTAGAGGTTGTGCAGCTCCACCTCCGGCAAGCGCTCCCCGAAGCGCGCCACCAGCGCAGGCGGCAGTGCCTCGCCGCTGCACACCACCCGCCTGAGGCCCGCGCACTTCCCGGCATCCGGGTGCTCCAGGAACACGGCCAGCATGGAGGGGACGAAGTGCACGGTGGTGATCCCCTCGCACTGGATCGTCTCCACCAGGTAGTCGCGGTCCTTGTGGCCTTCGGGGCGCGCCAGCACCAGCCGGGCACCCACCATGAGCGGCCAGAAGAACTCCCAGACCGACACGTCGAAGCTGTACGGGGTCTTCTGCAACACCGCCTCGTCCGGACCCAGACGGTATGCCGACTCCATCCAGCCGAGCCGGTTGACCACGCCGTGGTGCGCGTTCATGACACCCTTGGGCCGGCCCGTCGAACCCGAGGTGTAGATCACGTACACCAGGTGCTCGGACGTCAGCCCCGCCCGCTCCGGGTTCGTCGCCGGCGCCTGGGCCCAGAGCGGCGCGTCGGACTTCAGGTCCAGCACCGCCACGTCCGTGTTCCCAAGCCGATCCCGCAGGTCCTCCTGCGTCAGCAGCACCAGCGGTCCGCTGTCCTGGAGCATGTATTTCAACCGCTCCTGCGGAAACGATGGATCGAGCGGCACGTAGGCTCCCCCCGCCTTGAGGGTCGCCAGCAGCGCCACCACCAGCTCAGGGCTCCGCTCGAGGCACAGCGCCACACGAAGGTCGGGGCCCACACCCCGCTGCCTCAGGTAGTGCGCCAGCCGGTTGGCACTCGCGTTCAGCTCCGCGTACGTCACCTGCTCGCCCTCGAAGACCACTGCCACCGCCTCCGGGGTGCGCTCCACCTGGCGCTGGAAGAGCTCGTGTACGCAAAGGTCGCGCGGATACGCCCATTCGGTGGCGTTCCACTCCTCCACCACCTGCCGCCGCTCTGCCTCCGGCAGCACGTCTATGCTCCCGGTCGCGCTCCGGGGCGAGAACTCCAGCGCTTCGACCAGCCGCTCCAGCGCCGTGTGCATCATCCGGCACACCCGCGCCGCTGCCGTTCCGGAACTACGTGGCCCAGACGCGGCGGCGGGGGAGCGCCGAGGAGCGGGAGGCCTTCTTCCGGGAGCTGCTGG
>DATAAL010000501.1:0-9051 GCA_036260145.1 Longimicrobiaceae bacterium
CTCGCTTGCCGGCATCCTCCTGGTGCGGGTCAAGGAGGGCGGCAACGTGCAGGGCGCGCTCAACCTGGGCAACTGGGTGTCCATCGCGCTCACCGGCGTGGGCGCCTTCTTCCTGATCCGCTGGATGCTCCCCGGCACCGAGTTGCGGCTGGGCCGCCCGGACTCGGCCCCGTTCGACGCGATGGGGGTGTTCTACGCGGTGGCGGTCGGGCTGGTGGTGGGGGCGCTGATGAGCCTGATCACCGAGTACTACACGGCGATGGGGCGGCGCCCCGTGGACTCCATCGTGCGACAGTCTTCCACCGGGCACGCCACCAACGTGATCGGCGGGCTCTCGGTGGGGATGGAGTCCACCACCCTCCCCATCCTGGTGCTGGCCGGGGGGATCATCCTGTCGTACGAGTTCGCCGGGCTCTACGGGGTGGCGATCGCGGCGGCGGGGATGATGGCGACCACGGCGATGCAGCTGGCCATCGACGCCTTCGGCCCCATCGCGGACAACGCGGGCGGGATCGCGGAGATGAGCGAGCTCCCGCCGGAGGTGCGGCAGCGCACCGACATCCTGGACGCGGTGGGGAACACCACGGCGGCGACGGGGAAGGGGTTCGCCATCGCTTCGGCAGCGCTGACCTCGCTGGCGCTCTTCGCGGCGTTCATGGGGATCGCCGGGATCAACTCCATCGACATCTCCAACGCGCGGGTGCTGGGCGGCCTCTTCGTCGGGGCCATGATCCCCTTCATCTTCTCCTCGCTCGCCATCGCCGCGGTGGGGCGCGCCGCCATGTCGATGGTGCAGGAGGTCCGCCGCCAGTTCCGTGAGATCCCGGGGATCCTGGAGGGGACCGGGATGCCGGAGTACGGCCGCTGCGTGGCGATCTCCACCAATGCGGCCATCCGCGAGATGCTCCTCCCCGGTTCCATCGCCCTGGTGGTCCCCGTCATCGTCGGCTTCGCCATGGGGCCGGAGGTGCTCGGCGGGCTGCTGGCCGGCGTCACCGTCTCGGGGGTGCTGATGGCGATGTTCCAGTCCAACGCCGGCGGCGCCTGGGACAACGCCAAGAAGTCGTTCGAGCAGGGGGTGGAGATCGACGGCGCCATCGTGTACAAGGGGTCCGACGCCCACAAGGCGGCGGTCACTGGCGATACGGTGGGAGATCCCTTCAAGGACACCTCGGGGCCGTCGATGAACATCCTGATCAAGCTGATGTCCATCGTGGCGCTGGTGATTGCTCCGCACATCGCGGTGCAGGACCGCGCCGGGGCGGAGGCCACGGTCACCCACGCGACCGCGGTGGTCGCCGCCCCCGCACGCTAGGCACGCTCCTCCCCGACCACCGTCGGGAAGCGTGAGCTCCGGCGTGGTGGATCCCCGCCGCGCCGGACCCGTTTCATCCACTCTCGCCCCGAGGCGCCATGCCTGAAGCTGCCACGCTGAACGCACCGGACACCCGGGCCTCGTCCGAGACGGAGTTCCGCCGGGGACTCTCCCTCCTGGACGCCACCATGCTGGTGGTGGGGTCGATGATCGGGTCGGGGATCTTCATCGTTTCCGCCGACATCGCGCGGCAGATGAACTCGCCCGGGGGACTGCTCCTGGTGTGGGTCGCCACGGGGCTGATCACCGTAGCCGGGGCGCTCTCCTACGGGGAGCTTGCGGCGGCGATGCCGCGCGCCGGGGGGCAGTACGTCTTCCTCCGCGAGGGGCTGGGGCACCTCCCGGGCTTCCTGTACGGGTGGACTCTCTTCCTGGTGATTCAGACGGGGACCATCGCGGCGGTGGCGGTGGCGTTCGCGCGCTTCCTCGGGGTGTTCATCCCGGCGGTGTCCCCGGACCTGTTCGTCTCCTTCGGGAGGATCCCCGTGCCGGGCGGGATGATCGAGCTGGGGCTGTCGCCGCAGCGGGTGGTGGCGATCGTGGTGATTGCGCTGCTCACCCTCGTGAACATGCGAGGGCTGCGCGAGGCGAAGTGGATCCAGAACATCTTCACCTTCGCCAAGACCGCGGCGCTGATCGGGCTGATCTTCCTCGGGATCACCCTGGGGCGGAACGCGGACGCCATCGCCTCCAACTTCCGCTTCCTGTTCGCGGACACCACCAGCGGCGCCCAGACGGTCGGCTTCCTCGGGATGGAGCTGGCGCTCCCGGCGGTGGTGCTGGCCTTCGGGGCCGCGATGGTGGGCTCGCTCTTCTCGGCGGACGCCTGGAACAACGTGACTTTCGCCGCGGCCGAGGTCCGGCAGCCGCAGCGCAACCTCCCCCTGGCGCTGGCGATGGGGACGGGTCTGGTGACTCTCCTCTACATCCTAGCCAACGTGGCGTACCTCATGGTGCTCCCGCTGTCGGGGATTCAGAACGCGCCGCAGGACCGGGTCGGGACGCTGGCGATGCAGGAGATGTTCGGCCCGGTGGGACAGTACCTCATGGCGGGCGCTATCCTGATCTCCACCTTCGGGTGCATCAACGGACTGATCCTGGCGGGGGCGCGGGTCTACTACGCCATGGCGCGCGACGGTCTCTTCTTCGAGCCCGCGGGGCGAATCTCCCCCACCACCCGCGTGCCGACCTGGGCGCTGGCGGTGCAGGGGGTGTGGACGGCGTTGCTGACGCTGACCGGGACGTACGGGCAGCTGCTGGACTACGTGATCTTCGCGGCGCTCGTCTTCTACGTCCTCACCATGGTGGCGCTCTTCTCCCTGCGGCGGAAGCGGCCGGAGCTGGAGCGGCCCTACCGGGCCTTCGGATACCCGGTGGTGCCCGGGCTGTACATGCTCTCGGCGCTGGCCATCGCGCTGATCCTGCTGGTGGCGAAGCCCGAGTACACCTTCTCGGGGCTCTTCATCGTGCTGCTCGGGATCCCGGTGTATTACCTGTGGCGGGGGCGTGGGGGGGGACGGGCGGCGGGTGTGTAGCGGGAAGACCGGGAGGTCGGACCGCCCCCGGAGCTTCGGCTCCGGGGGCGGTCGCGTTTCAGGAGATGCGGGAAGTCCTTCGTCAGGGGTAGTTCTCGACGGACACGGCCGGGGCCTGGCTCGCGGCGCCCGGTGCGGCTCCTGCGGACAGGTCGGTTGATCCTGCGGGTGGAGCAGATCCTCCGGGTGCCGGGATGGGGATCACGGGGGCGCCCGGGACCGCCTGGAGCACGGAGAGGGGAGCGGGTCCCGCGTTCTGCGCTCCCAGGACCCCGGCGACGGTGGAAGCGACGGCCGGAACTCCGGCGCCCTGCGACACCTCGTCGGTGACACTGACGCGCGCGGGAGCGGTGGCTCCCCGTTCATCGATCTCGATGATGATCCGCATGTTCATCCTCTCACGCCAGGACGGCGTAGCGTCCCTCGAAGGTGACCGTGGCCGAGGTCAGGTTCTTGACGGTGATCCAGTAAGTGCACTGCGTGGCGTTGGTGCGCTCCACGGCGACGTCCCAGTCAAGCTGCGGGGCGCCGGCCCGCGCCGAGGTCGGGATCACGTACCAGACCACGTGCTGCGCCGCGGGCCAGCCGGAGCTGAACCAGCGGTTGCTCGCTCCCGGAGCGAGGCTTCCCGTGAACTGCACGCCGGTCGTCATGTGCTCGTCTCCTCTCTGCTCAGTAGCGGCTCAAGAGACAGTAGCGTCCCTCGAAGGTGATCGTGGCGGGAGAGAGGTTGCGGACGGTGATCCAGTAGGTGACACGCTCCGCGTCGGCGCGCTCCACCTGCACCGTCCACGACACCTGCGGGGCGCCGGGGCGCGGAGTGGTGGGCATAACGGTCCAGAGGATGTGCCAGGTCGCGGGCCACCCCTGGGAGAACCAGCGGCGGGTCTCGTTAGGGGCCAGCGTACCGGTCCACTGCACCGCGCAGGACGGCTCCGTCATCCACCCGTCCACGGGGATCTCCCAGACTCCCCGGTTGCGCGTCCCCGCCCGCAGCACCCGCGCGTGCGGGTGGAAGACGAGGTCGCCCACCAGCGCGTTGGGGAGCCCGTTGGAGAAGTTGCTCCAGGTCGCGCCCGCGTCCGTGCTCTGGTACACGCCGAGGTCTGCGGCCACCCAGACGCGGTCGGCGTTTGCGGGGTCCACCTCCAGCGCGTTGACCGGGAGGCCCGGGAGCCCGGCGCTCCGGTCCGTCCAGGTGGCTCCGGCGTCGTCCGAGCGGAACACGCGGCCGCCTCCCACCTTGCGGTACGTCGCCCACATGCGCCGCGGGTTGGCCGGGTCCACGAAGAGGTCGCTGACCATGGCCGCGGTCCGCGGAGTGGTCAGGGCGGCCAGCGCCGCCCACGTGGCGCCGGTCCACTGCGTACGGAAGATCCGCCCATCCCTGGTGCCGACGTAGACGGAGTTTGCGTTCGGGATGAACATCGCGCTCGACCGCTCGCTGGCGGGGAAGGCGAGGCGCATCCAGGTCGCACCGTTATCGCGAGAGACGTAGAGCGCGTCCCCGCCGATGGCGATGGTATCGCCGGCCGTCGCGCTGCTCTCGAACGGGGGGTAGAAGAGACTTCCCTCGCCTTCCGGGATCGGCGGCCTGAGCCGGGTCCACGAGCCGAAGTTGCCGCGGGTCGTCGAGCGCTCGGGGCTCATCCCGTAATAGGTGTGGAACACGGTGGCGGGGTTGGTCCGGTTCACGGCGCAGTCCCCCCCGTCGCCGTCCGCGACGTGGTCCCAGGCCGCCGATCCCGTCCACCGCGCGGTCCCGTTGTCCTGCGTCCCACCGATGAGCCAGCGGGACGAGCCGTGGTCCTGCGCCAGGTACTCGAACTCGGAGATGACCAGCCCGTTGTTGCGGTGCTGCCAGGTGATCCCGCGGTCCGGGCTCAGGAAGAGACCGCCGTCGTTCCCCACGTACAGGGTGTCCGGTCGCCCCGGCTCGAAGGCGATAGCGTGCTGGTCGGGGTGGATGGAATCGCCGGAGGTGCCCTTGTTCGTCAGGTTGCGCCACGTCCAGGTGGTGCCGGAGAGGTCGCCGCGGTGGACCTCGATCGCCCCGCAGTACACCTGCCCGTCCCGGTCCGGGGCCACGGCCAGGAACCAGTCGTACCACGCCTGTCCGGTGCTCACGCCCGGCGGCGGGGCCTGGGAGGTCCACGCGCCTCCGGCCCGGCGCCACAGGTACGCCGTGGGGACCGGGGTCGGCGAGCCGACGTTTGGGGGACCCGCGCCCCAGGCGTACGCCACGGCCGGGTTCGAGGGCGAGATCGCCACGGCGACACGCTTGAAGCTGGCCGGTCGTCCCGGGAGCGCCACGGAGCTCCAGGTGGCGCCTCCGTCGGTGGAGCGCCAGACGCCATCGCTGCAGGCGGCGAGAATCTCCGCCGCCGCGCCGCCGGCCGGAGCCATCGAGATCGACCAGGTGGAAGCCGTCCGCCTGCGGTCCCAGTTGACGCCCCCGTCGCCGGAGACGTACAGTCCGTTGGTGGTCCCGGCGAGCAGGTGCCGCGGGTCTCCGCGGTCCACCAGGAGCGCGAAGAAGCCCTGACCCACGAACGGGGTGGTGCAGAGCGTCGTCCAGGTGGTCCCGCCGTCCGATGAGCGCAGGATCCCGGCTCCGAAGACCCAGAACGCGTTCCCCTCGCCGGTCCCGCAGTAGACGATGGCGGGGTTGACCGGATCGAAGGCGAGCGCCCCCACGGTCAGCGTAGCGGCGTCGTCCGTGCGCGGAGCCCAGCTCCCTCCCCGGTCCCGGCTCTCCCACACCCCTCCCCCGGCGGCTCCCACCAGCACGTGCGCTGGGTTGGCGGGATCGACCACAACGGCCGAGATGCGCCCCGACACGTTGACGCGGCTCGCCCCGTACGTCTGCCCGTTGGGGATGGTCCACGGGCCGAGGGAGCGCCACTGCGGCCCGGCGGCGGTGGGCGCGGCGAGGCGCTCGCCCACCTCCAGGTAGGCGGTCGCCACTCCCTCCGCCGACGGCGACCCACTCTCGTACCTGACCTCGGCCTCCGGGGCCACCCCGGTCTTCGACGCCGAGCGGCGTCCGCGGGCGCGGGACGGGCGCCGCGGAGTCGCCGCGGCGCCCTCCCGGTCCGGCGCGGCGGTGAAGCGGTCCGCCTGGTCCCGGAACACCTCCCTCCCCTCGTCGTTCACGGCGGTCTGCACCGCCTCTCCCGCCACCTCCTGGAACCCTGCGCTCTCCAGCATCTGGAGCAGCCGGACGAGCGCCTTGCCGCCCGGCACGCGGGGACGCTCCACCGCAACCGGGGCAAGCTCCACCTCGGCCCCGGGGCCCGCTGCTTCCGCCCCGGCGGGCTGTTGCTGGGCCTCGACCACGTCGTCGGACGGTCCGCGCATGGCGATCACCTCCGCACGAGTACAGGATTACGGGACTCCGCGCTGCCGGTCCGCGGCGGGGACGGGACCGACCCCATCCGTCAACACCCTCCGCTTTCTTCTCCCCCGGCGGAGCTGCTCCCCGGCGCCGGGCTCTCCCCTGGTCCGTTGTCCTCCGGGCCCTCTCCCCCGGTCTCGTCGGAGGCGCTCTCGTCGGGGAGAGTGCCCTCGGGGAACCGCTGGTCCAGGAACTCGCGGAGCCGTTCCGCAGCGCGTCCTCCCGGTGGTTCCGGCGTCGAATCACCCGGCCGGTGTGTCATGTGGCCTCCAGAAGCAAAGGAGTGAGCCGTACCTCTTCGCAAAATAGTGGCCCGGCGGGATCCGTCCAAGGAAAAATCTCTGAAAGATGACCGGCGCGCATCGAGGGCCTGAGCCCGTCGCCTTCCAACCTACACCGGTTTAATATCTTTGCACTGACGGTCAGCACCGGGATGACCGGCTCCTTGTCCCCGGAACGTGCCTCCGTTATTATTCCGAAATTCGAGGAGCAGCCCGCCGAGGCCACCGTTCCGTACCTATCACTGGGAACCGCAAAGGCTCCAGGATGGGTTCGTCCGGGAAGACATCCCGGCGCGTGGCTCGCGCGCCTGCCGGCTCTTCGAGAATGGCGTATCCTCCGCAGGTTCGCGTCGTCCATGGACCCCGGCCCGGACGGGCCTCCTCGTCGCGCCGCACATATGGGGACTCTCATTGCTCCATATAAGCATAATTTAAGACAAGACAGACAGTATTCCTGCTCGTGAGCTGGTGAGCGCAACACCGACTCGCCGCAGGGCATGGCTCATGTGCATATCCGCGCTCCAGCCGCACCGGCCTCGCGGTTGACACGGGCCGCCTGGCGCGGCGTGCACTTCCTGGACGACCCTCCACCTGCAGGCTGCCAGGTGGCACGTCCTGCGCCACCCGTCCCATCCCGGTAGTCCCATTGAAGACAGGTGCGTCGGCACACGCCGAGAACCCTGCGACATCGAGAGAAGCATGGTGGAGCCGAGCAAGCGTACAGACGAGGTCTTGTCGCTGATCGAGGACATTTACCCGCTCACGCCGGTCCAGGCGGGAATGCTCTTCCAGATCCTCTATGCACCGGAGTCGCGGGTCTACGTCAACCAGTACGTCTTCTCCCTGCGGGGGCGACTCGACACTCCGGCGCTGCAGAAGGCCTGGCAGGGGGTGCTGGACCGCCATCCGGTGCTCCGCACGGTGTTCGCCTGGGAGGGTCTGGACGAGCCGCTGCAGGTGGTGCGTCGCGCCGTCTCGCTTCCGTGGGAGATGCTCGACTGGCGGGGTGTGCCGCCGGCGGCGCAGCGGAAGCAGCTCGAAAGCTATCTTGAGGCGGAGCGGGAACGGGGCTTCGACCTGATCGATCCGCCGCTGATGCGGGTTGCCCTGATCCGACTGGCCGAGGACCGGTTCGAGCTCACGTGGTGCTACCATCACCTGCTGCTCGACGGCTGGTCGCTCGCGCTGGTGCTGAGCGACGTGTTCGCCGCCTACGAGGCCGCTCTCCGGCAGACCGAGCCGGCGCTGCCCCGGCGGCGGCCCTTCCGCGACTACGTCGCCTGGCTCGGACGGCAGGACCTGGCCCGGGCCGAAGCGTTCTGGAGGGAGGCACTGGGGGACTTCACGGCACCTACTCCCCTGGGGGTGGACCGGGTCACGCGGGGCGGACCGGAAGCCGGTGCCGACTCCGGGAGCAGCACGAGGCGGCTTTCCTCCGGGGCGACGGCGGCCCTCAGGGCGTTCGCACAGCAGCAGAGGCTCACCCTCAACACGGTGCTGCAGGGCGCGTGGGGGGTGCTGCTGTCGCGGTACTCGGGCGAGGAGAGCGTGGTGTTCGGCGCCACGGTGTCGGGGCGGAGGCCGGAGCTCGCCGGAGTCGAGGAGATGGTCGGCCTCTTCATCAACACCCTTCCCGTGCGGGTGAGGGTGGAGGGCGAGGCGCGGGTGGACGGATGGCTGGGTCGGCTCCAGTCGCAGCAGGCGAAGGCGCGGGAGCACGACCACCCTCCCCTCACCCGGATGCAGGGGTGGAGCGGCGTATCCGCCGGCTCCCCGCTCTTCGAGAGCATCGTGGTCTTCGAGAACACTCCGGCGTGGGGCGGGGCCGGAGGCGGGGGGGATGGCTTCGCGGTGGCCGAGTGGAGGGTAATGGGGCGGAGCCATTACCCCCTCACGGTGACGGTGCTTCCCGGGGACCGGTTCGAGCTCCACCTGGAATACGAGAGCCGTCGCTTCGGACCGGAGGCCGTGGAGCGGATACTGGAGCACCTGGAGGTGCTCCTGGAGGGGATCACTGCGGACCCGCGGCGACGGCTCTGCGGAGTGTCGCTCCTGCGGGAGGCCGAGCGCGCCCAGGTGCTCCACGCCTGGAACGCCACCTCGGCCGAGTACCCGCGCGACCGGTGCGTGCACGAGCTCTTCACCGAGCAGGCGGCGCGCACCCCCGGAGCGCCGGCAGTGCTCTTCGAGGATCGGGTGCTCACCTACGCGGAGCTGGAGCGTCGCGCCAACCGGCTCGCGCACCACCTCGCCCGTCTCGGAGTCGCTCCGGAGGTCCCGGTCGGACTGTGTGTGGAGCGCAGTCCGGAGATGATCGTCGGGCTGCTGGGCATCCTCAAGGCCGGCGGCGCCTACCTGCCGCTGAGCCCCGTCTCCCCGCCCGAGCGGCTGCTCTCCCTGCTGGGCGACGCCCGCGCGCCGGTGCTGGTGACGCAGCCGCGGCTGGCCAGGCGGTTGGCCGGC
>DATAAL010000502.1:0-3974 GCA_036260145.1 Longimicrobiaceae bacterium
GAGATCGTGGGCGTCGGGTACCGGGCGGAGAACAAGCCCTTCGGGCTCACCCTCGCGCTCGGGTACTCGCACCCGATCGACTACCGCGCTCCGGAGGGGATCTCGCTCCGCGCCGTGAGCCCCACGGTGGTCGAGGTGTCGGGGATCAACAAGGAGGTCGTCGGACAGGTCGCGGCCGAGATCCGGTCGCTCCGGCCGCCCGAGCCGTACAAGGGGAAGGGCGTGAAGTACCAAGGCGAGGTGATCCGCCGCAAGGCCGGCAAGGCGGGCGGGAAGTAATCCCGCCCGCGCGCGCGGGTCATCGTATAGTCACATTCACGGAACCGATCGATGGCAAGGACAAAGATCAAGACGCGCCAGGACCGCCGCCTGCGGCGGCACCGCCGCGTCCGGGGAAAGGTCAACGGGACAGCGGAGCGCCCGCGCCTCGTGGTGTACCGGTCCCTCAACCACGTCGAGGGGCAGGTCATCGACGACGTGCAGGGCGTCACCCTCGTCGGCCTTTCGACCCTCGCTCCCACGCTGCGCGAGCGCAAGGGTGCCGAGGGGCTCACCAAGACCGAGCTGAGCCGGGCGGCCGGGAAGGCGCTCGCCGAGAAGGCCCGCGAGCAGGGGATCACCCGCGTGGTGTTCGACCGCGGGGGCTACCTGTACCACGGCCGCGTCAAGGCCTTCGCAGAGGGCGCCCGCGAGGGCGGCCTCGAGTTCTAGGAGGAAGCACATGGCTGAGAACAGGCAGGGCGGACGCGGTGGCGGGCGCGGCGGCCAGGGCGGCGGACGCGGTCCGGGCGGCTTCGGCGGTGGCGAGCGCGGGCGCGGTGGCCAGGACGGCGAGCGCGGGCGCGGCGGCCAGGGCGGCGACCGCGGTCGCGGCGGCGGTGATCGCCGTGGCGGCGACCGGCGCGAGTCCGACCTCAAGGAGAACGTCATCCACATCAACCGCGTCGCCAAGGTGGTCAAGGGCGGGCGCCGCTTCTCCTTCACCGCGCTCGTCGCCGTCGGCGACCAGCAGGGAAAGGTGGGCGTCGGCACCGGCAAGGCGAACGAGGTTTCCGAGGCGGTCCGCAAGGCGATCGACACGGCGCGGCGCGCCATGGTCACCGTGCCGGTGGTCCACGGGACGGTCCCGCACGAGATCGTCGGCGAGTCCGGCGCGGGGAGGGTCCTCCTCCGTCCGGCGGCTCCCGGTACCGGCGTGATCGCCGGCGGCGCGGTGCGCGCGGTGCTGGAGTGCGTAGGGGTCCACGACATCCTGACCAAGTCGCTGGGGTCCAACAACCCCTTCAACATGGTGCACGCCACCATGGACGCGCTCACCCACCTCACCACCCGTGAGCAGGTAGCGGCGGAGCGCGGGATCCCGGTGGAAGCGCTGGGAGGTGCCCGTGGCTAGGATTAAGATCACGCAGACCAAGAGCGGCGTCGGAGCTCCCGAGAAGCACCGCCGCACGCTGGCGGCGCTTGGCCTCAAGCATCAGCGGTCGGTGGTCAAGGAGGACAACCTCGCGATCCGCGGGATGGTCTTCCAGGTCCGCCACCTCGTCCAGGTGACCGAGTTGGAAGGGCAGGAGAACAATGGCTGATCTGCACAACCTCCCGCGCCCGGAGGGGTCGCACCGCAACCGCAAGCGGCTGGGCCGCGGCCCGGGCTCCGGGACCGGCAAGACCGCCGGTAAGGGGCACAAGGGCTCCAAGGCCCGCGCGGGCCACGGCGGCCCCGGTGGTGGTAAGCCGGCCTTCGAGGGCGGCCAGATGCCGCTGCAACGGCGGCTCCCGAAGCGCGGCTTCACTCCGCTCAGCCGTGTCGAGTACCAGGTGGTCAACCTGTACCAGATCGAGAAGAGCGGCGAGACCGAGATCACTCCGGAGCTCCTCAAGGAGCGTGGGCTGATCGGGCACGCGCGCCGGCCAGTCAAGATCCTGGGCACTGGGGACCTGACCCGGAAGATCTCCGTCTCCGCACACGCATTCAGCCAGTCGGCGCGTGAGAAGATCGAGGGTCTCGGGGGGCAGGTCCGGGAGATCGACTGAACATGGTAAATCCCGTCGCGACCCTGTTCCGGATACCGGAGGTGAAGGAGAAGATCCTCTTCACCCTCCTGTGTCTGTTGATTTACCGCATCGGCGCCCACATCGCCGCCCCGGGCATCGATGTGGAGGCACTGCGGGCGTTCACCGGTCAGCTGCAGGGGACGGTTTTCGGGATTTACGACATGTTCGTCGGGGGCGGGCTCTCCAGGGCCACGGTATTCGCCCTCGGCATCATGCCCTACATCTCGGCCAGCATCATGTTCCAGTTGCTGGCCGCGGTGTTCCCGACCATCGAGAAGATGCAGAAGGAAGGGGAGGAGGGGCGGAAGCGGCTCACGCAGTACACCCGGTACGCCACGGTGGGTCTCTCCATCGTCCAGGCCACCGGCTACGCCAAGTTCCTGGAGGGGATCCCGAACGCGGTGACCAGTCCGGGGATCGGCTTCACGGCGCTGATGGTGCTCACCCTGACCACGGGTGCGGTGTTCATCATGTGGCTGGGTGAGCAGATCACTGAGCGGGGGATCGGGAACGGGATGAGCCTCCTCATCTTCTTCTCGATCATCGAGAGCCTCCCCACCGCCCTGTACGAGACGTACCGGCTGGTCTCCCTCGACCAGGTCACCGTGCTCGCGCTGGTCGGCCTGGTCGTGGTGATGCTGGGTGTGATCGCCGCGACGGTGGCGGTGACCCTGGCCGCGCGCAAGATCCCGGTCCAGATCCCTCGGAAGGTGATGGGGAAGGGGCGTATCCGCGAGGGGCAGAAGTCGTTCGTCCCGCTGCGGATCAACTCCGCGGGGGTGATGCCGATCATCTTCGCGCAGTCCATCGTGATCTTGCCGAGTACGCTCAGCACCTTCTCGAACAGCCAGGCCATCCGGACCTTCTCGAACTGGTTCCAGTTCGGGACCTGGCCATACGAGCTGACCTTCGCGCTCCTGATCGTCTTCTTCACCTACTTCTACACGGCGATCGTCTTCAACCCGGTCGACCTGGCGGAGAACCTGAAGAAGCAGGGGGCGTTCGTCCCCGGGGTGAAGCCCGGGGCGCGCACCGCGGAGTACATCGATCGCGTGCTCACCCGGATCACGCTTCCGGGATCGATCTTCCTGGCGGCCATTGCTATCGTCCCCGGGCTGGTGCTGAACGAGGCTGGTGTCCCGTTCCTGGGCAGCGTGCTCGGAGGGACGGGCGTGCTGATCATGGTGGGCGTGGCGCTGGACACCGTGCAGCAGATGCAGCAGCACCTCCTGCTGCGCCGCTACGACGGCTTCATGCGGAAGGGGCGGGTGAAGCTTCGTGGACGGCAGCGCTTCGTGTGAGCGGCCCATGGACCTGATCCTCCTTGGGGCCCCGGGTGCGGGGAAGGGAACGCAGGGCGCGCTGCTCGGGGAAAAGCTGGGGATTCTGAAGATCGCCACCGGAGATATGCTCCGCGAGGCGCTACGGGCGGGGACGCCGCTGGGGCTGGAGGCGAAACGGTACATGGACGCGGGGGAGCTGGTCCCGGACCAGGTGATCCTGGATATGGTTCGGGACCGCCTGTCCCAGCCGGACGCCGCAGACGGCGCCATCTTCGACGGCTTCCCGCGGAACGTCTCGCAGGCCGAGAGTCTCGGGAGCATCCTGGCGGAGCTGGACCGCTCGATCGACGCCGTGGTTTCGATCGAGGTTCCGGAGGAGACGATCGTGCGGCGGATGACGGGGCGCCGCACCGACCCGGAGACGGGGAAGGTTTACCACGTGGAGCACAATCCGCCCCCCCCGGAGCTCCGGGACCGGGTGGTGCAGCGGGACGACGACCGGGAGGAGACCGTACGGCACCGCCTCCACGTGTACCGGACCACCACCGAGCCACTGATCGCGTTCTACCGGGAGGCAGGGGTCCCGCTCCACGCGGTGGACGGCGACCGGCCGATCGAGCAGGTGCAGGCCGAGATCCT
>DATAAL010000503.1:0-4820 GCA_036260145.1 Longimicrobiaceae bacterium
GCGAACCGCCCCGCCAGCCGGCTGCGCAGCCGCGCCAGGAGCAGCGAGTGCCCCCCAGGTCGAAGAAGATGTCGTCCAGCCCCACCTCCTCCACCCCCAGCACCTCGCGCCATGCCTCCGCCACCGCGCGCTCCACACCGCTCTGCGGGGCGGCCCGGACCGCCTCCCGCGCGAGCGTGGCCGCGTCGGGGGCGGGGAGCGCGCGCCGGTCCACCTTGCCCGTGCGGGTGAGCGGGAACGCGTCCAGCGTCACCCAGGCCGCCGGGACCATGTACGCCGGGAGCTCCGCGCGGAGGGCAGCGCGCAGCTCCGCCGGGGTGGGTTCCGACCCTGGCTCGGGCACCAGGTACGCCACCAGCCGTGGCGCTTCGCGGTCCGCCTCGTCCTGCCGCGCCACCACCACCGCGTCCTCCACCCCCGGCTGCCGGGCGAGGACCGCCTCCACCTCCCCCGGCTCCACCCTGAAGCCGCGGATCTTGACCTGCTGGTCGGCGCGCCCCACGAACTCCAGCTCCCCGGAGGCCAGCCAGCGCACCCGGTCGCCGGTTCGATAGACGCGCGCACCTGGCTCCGCGGCGAAGGGGTCGGGGAGGAAGCGCTCCGCCGTCAGCTCCGGGCGGTCCAGGTAGCCGCGCGCCACTCCCACCCCGCCGATGTACAGCTCGCCGGGGACGCCGATGGGGGCAGGTTCCCCCCGCGGGTCCAGCACGTAGACGCGCGCGCCGGCCACGGGGCGCCCGATGGGGACGTGACGTGGCGTGGCCACCCCCGCCTCCTCCGGCGTGGCGGGGAGGTCGCAGAGCGTCGCCACGATGGTGGTCTCCGTGGGGCCGTAGGTGTTCACCAGCCGCACCCGCCCGCCGAAGCGCTCTCGCCACGCCCGCAGCCGCTCCGGGAGGGCGCGCTCCCCGCCGATGACGACGAGCCGCAGCGCCTCCGGGAGCTCCGCCCGCTCCCCGTCCGCCAGCTCCGCCGCCAGCTCGTGCCAGTAGGCGGTGGGGAGGTCCAGCACGGTGATCCCCCACTCCCGGCACCGCTCCAGGAAGGCGCGCGCGGAATCCAGCATCTCCTCGTCGCGGAGCACCAGCCGCGCCCCGGCCGTGAGCGCGGTGTAGATCTCCTCCGCGCTGGCGTCGAAGGCTACGGAGGCGAACTGGAGCACGCGATCGTCCGGCCCCACGCCGTACGCCGCGCGCGCCGCCCCCGTGTATCGCGCCAGCGCGCCGTGCGGGACGGTCACCCCCTTGGGCCTCCCCGTGGAGCCGGAGGTGTAGATCACGTACGCCGCGCTCTCCGGGAAGACCGGCGCCTCCGGAGGGGTCGCCGGCTCGCGCTCGATCCGCTCCCGGTCCGCGTCCAGCAGGACCGCGGTCGCGGCCACGCTCCCGGGCAGCTCCGCGAACCAGCGCTGCTCCGTCAGCACCAGGGCCACGCGCGCGTCCTCCGCCAGCAGCGCCAGCCGGTCGCGCGGGAAGACGGGGTCCAGCGGGACGTACACCGCCCCTGCCCCCAGCACCCCCAGCAGGGCCACCAGCAGCTCGGGGCTCCGCTCCAGGAACACGCCCACCCGAGTTTCCGGTCCCACCCCCCTGCGCTGCAGGTGGTGCGCGAGGCGGCTGGCGCGGCGGTCCAGCTCCGCGTAGGTGAGCGCCTCCCCCGCGTGCCACACCGCCACCGCGTCCGGCCGCTCCGCCGCCCGGGCCCGCACCTGCAGGTGCACCGGAAGGGCGGTGGCGTCCGTGGGGGCGCCGGCGCTCCAGCCGTGCAGCACCCGGGTGCGCTCCTCCGGCGTGATCAGCGGCAGCTCCGGGACGCGGCGGCCGGGGTCCTCCACCGCAGCCCGGAGCAGGTTGACGAGGTGGTCCGTCATCCGCACCACCGTCGCCCGGTCGAAGAGGTCCGTGGCGTACTCCCACCCGCCGCAGATCTCGTCCCCCATCTCCGCCAGGCTGAGCGAGAGGTCCAGCTTGGCCCGGTCGTGCGCGGTCTCCAGCGGGTGCATCTCCAGCCCCGGCAGCTCGTCGCGCTTCCCCGGGGTGTTCTGCAGCACGAGCATCGCCTGGTATACCGGGTTGAAGCTCAGGCTCCGCTCGATGCGCAGCTCCTCCACCAGGCGCTCGAAGGGGAGGTCCTGGTGCGCGTAGTCCTCGAAGGTGGCGTCGCGCACCCGCGCCAGCAGCTCGCGGAAGGGAGGATCGCCGGAGAGGTCGGTGCGCAGCGGCAGGGTGTTGGCGAAGAGCCCGATGATCCCCTCCAGCTCCGGCCGGGTGCGGTTGGCGATGGGGCTCCCCACGATCACGTCCTGCTCGCCCGCGTAGCGGCCGAAGAGCGCCGCCAGGGCCGCCAGGAGCGTCATGAACAGCGTGGTCCCCTCCCGCTGCGCCAGCGCCCGCAGCCCCGCGGCGACCCCGGCGGGGATCACCGTCTCGTACGCCGCGCCGCGGTACGACTGCTCCGCCGGTCGGGGGCGGTCCGTCGGCAGCTCCAGCAGGGGGGGCGCTCCGCGCAGCCGCTCCTTCCAGTAGGAGATCTGCCGCTCCAGCGCACCCCCCGAGAGCCGCTCCTCCTGCCACACCGCGAAGTCCGCGTACTGCAGCGGGAGCGGGGCGAGCGGGGAGGGACGCCCCTCCTGGAACGCCGCGTAGAGCGCCGCCAGCTCGCGGAAGAAGATCCCCATGCTCCAGCCGTCGCTGACGATGTGGTGCAGGGGGAGGATCAGGGCGTGGTCGCGCGCCCCCATCCGCACCAGCGTGGCCCGGACCAGGGGCCCCGTGGCCAGCGTCACCGGGCGGAGCGATTCCGCGTCCAGGACGTGGCGCACCTCGCGCATCCGCTCGTCCTCCGGCAGGTACGAGAGGTCGTGGCGCTCCAGAGGAATGCGGAAGTCGGGGAGGACTACCTGGGCCGGCTCGCCGTCCACCTCCGGGAAGACGGTACGTAACGACTCGTGCCGGCGGACGATCTCGTCCAGGGCGCGCGCCAGGGCCGTGTCGTCCAGCTCGCCGGTGAGGCGGATCCCGATGACGTTGTTGTAGATACGGCTCTCCGGCTCGAGCTGCTCCATGAACCAGAGCCGCTTCTGCGGGAAGGTGAGCGGGACACGCTGCCCGGGCCTGCGGGGGCGGATGGCCTCCTCCTTCGCGGTCTCGATCCCGACCTCGTCCAGCAGCAGGGCGAGGAGCTCCAGGTCGTCCCCCGAGAGGCCACCGATCGTTCCGTTCGTCATCTGTACTTTCTCTGAGAAGATGAGCTGCGAGCGCGGGGGTTGGGTCGGGCCCCCCGCCTCGTCCGGCCCTTCCCGGGAGGGAAGCTACTCCCCCTGCTTCGCCTTCAGCATCTGCCGGCGCGCCTCCGGCGAGAGCGAGCCCAGGCGGAGGACCAGCGCGGCCACCTGCTCCATCTGGCCGGGGCGGGCCTCCCGGGCGACCATCTCGCGGGCCAGCCCCTCCACCGTGGGCGCCTGGAAGATCGTGCGCACCGGCACCTCCAGCTTCACCGCGCGCAGCCGCGAGACCACCTGCGTCGCCAGCAGGGAGTGGCCACCCAGGTCGAAGAAGTTGTCCCGCACCCCCACCCGCTTCACCCCCAGCACCTCCGTCCAGACCCCGGCCAGCAGCTCCTCCAGCCTGCTGCGGGGCGCCACGTAGCGGGCGGCGTCGGCGACGCCGTCCGGCGCGGGGAGGCGGCGCTCGTCCAGCTTCCCGCCCGGCGTGACCGGGAGGGCGTCCAGCACCACGAAGCGGGACGGCACCAGGTGCTCCGGGAGCCGCTCGCGCAGGTGCTCGCGGAGGAGCGGGATCAGCCGCCCCTGCTCCGCCGGTTCGTCCTGCATCCCGGCGTCCGGCTCCACGGCGCGCACGCCCTCCGGGTCGGGGACCACGTACGCCACCAGCCGCACGTCGCCGGGAACCTCCTCCCGCGCCACCACGGCAGCCGCGCGCACCGCGGAGTGGGCGCGCAGGGCGGCCTCGGCCTCTCCGGGCTCGACGCGGAGGCCGCGGATCTTGACCTGCCGGTCCACCCGCCCCAGGAACTCCAGCTCCCCGGAGGCCCGCCACCGTACCCGGTCGCCGGTGCGGTACAGCCTTCTGCCCGGCTCCCCGCCGAAAGGATCGGGGACGAAGCGCTCCGCCGTAAGCGCCGGGCGGCCCAGATAGCCGCGGGCCACCCCCGCCCCCCCCAGGTACAGCTCGCCGGGGACACCCACGGGGACGGGGCTGCCGTGCGGGTCCAGGACGTACGCCCGCGCGCCCCCCGCCGGGCCCCCAATGGGGGGCGCCGCGTCGGACCCCGGCGCGCACCGGTGGAACGTCGCGAAGATCGTGGCCTCGGTGGGCCCGTACACGTTGAGCATCCGCCGACCCCGCGACCAGCGCGCGGCCAGCTCCCCGGAGCAGCGCTCCCCGCCGGTGCTCACCGTGCGCAGCTCCGGGAGGTCCGCGTCCCCCAGCGACTCCAGGAGCACGGGAGTGCTGGCCCAGATGTCGATGCGTCGCTCGCGGAGCAGCGCGCCCAGCGCCCCGGGCGAGAGCACGGTGTCGCGGCCAGCCAGGTGCAGCGTCGACCCCGCCGCCAGCGGGAGGAAGATCTCCAGCACCGAGACGTCGAAGGAGAGCGAGCCGGTCCCCAGGAGGCTGCTCCCCTCCCCCATCCCGAAGATCGACGCCGCGTGGGCCACGCGACCCGCAGCCTCGGCGTGCGGGACCATCACCCCCTTGGGCGCGCCGGTGGAGCCGGAGGTGTAGATGACGTACGCCGGGTGCTCGGGCGTCAGCCCCGCGCGCGGCGGGTTGGTCGCCGGCCGCGACTCCCACGCCAGG
>DATAAL010000504.1:0-8916 GCA_036260145.1 Longimicrobiaceae bacterium
AGGCCGCCGGCCGCCCCCCGTGTCCAGGCACCACCCCCGTCTACAGCTTGCGCTTGCCGATCAGCGTGTCGCCGCGGGCCCGTCGCTCTGCCGGGTTCTCCGGCTCGGGCGCGCCGCTCCAGGCAGCCTCCACGATCCGCGCCTGCTCCGCGGTGTGGCGCCCCGCGCTCCCCTCCGCCGGGGCGGCACGCTCCGGGCGCCCCTCGTAGCGGAGCGGGATCCCCTCCAGCAGCTCCTGGAGGCGCGGCGCCATGTAGGTCCAGGCGCCCATGTTCCGAGGCTCCTCCTGCACCCACACCACCTCCTGCAGGGCGGGGAGGGAGCGGACCACCCCGGCGAGCTCGTCCCTGGGGAAGGGGTACAGCTCCTCCACCCGCGCCAGCGCCACGTTCCGGGCCCCGGCGCGGAGCGGGCTGGCCACCAGGTCCGCGTACACCTTGCCGCTGCACAGGAGGAGGCGCGACACCTTCTCCGCGCGCTCCACGGCGGTCTCGTCGCCGATCACGCACTGGAAGCTCCCGTTGGCGAGCTGCTCCAGCCGAGAGGCCGCGAGCGGGTGGCGGAGCAGGCTCTTGGGGCTCATCACGATCAGCGGGCGCGGATCGCGCGCCAGGAGCTGCGCCTGCCTGCGGAGGAGGTGGAAGTACTGCGCCGAGGTGGTGCAGTTGACCACGCGGAAGTTGTTCTCCGCCGCGAGCTGGAGGAAGCGCTCCAGGCGGGCGCTGGAGTGCTCCGGACCCTGCCCCTCGTACCCGTGGGGGAGGAGCATCACCAGCCCCGAGGTCTGCCCCCACTTCTGGTACGAGGCGGCCAGGAACTGGTCGATCATCACCTGCGCCCCGTTGGCGAAGTCGCCGAACTGCGCCTCCCAGATCACCAGCACGTCCGGGTCGAACACGGTGTAGCCGTACTCGAATCCCACCACCGCCATCTCCGAGAGCGGGGAGTTCTGCACCTCGAAGGAGGCCCGGGCCTGGGGCAGGGCGGAGAGCGGGGTATGCTTCGCCCCGGTGTTCGCGTCATGCAGCACCAGGTGCCGGTGGCTGAAGGTGCCGCGCTCCGCGTCCTGCCCGCTGAGCCGGACCGGCACCCCATCCGCGAGCAGGGAGGCGAAGGCGAGCGCCTCCGCGTGTCCCCAGTCAATCCCCCCCTCCGGACCCATCACGTCGCGCCGCCGCGCCAGGAGCTTCTCCAGGCGGGCGTTGGGGGTGAACCCCTCGGGGCGCCGCAGCATCCCCTCGTTGAACTCCACCAGCCGCTCCGCCGGGACCGCAGTGCGGATCTCCGAGGACCGGGGGCCGCCGTTGCGGGAGTGCTCCTCCACGTGGGGGAGGGCGGCCCCCTCGCCCAGCGAGGCCTGCACCTCGGAGAGGCGGTCCAGCACCTCCTGGAGGAGGGCGTCCGCCTCGGCACGCGTCACCACCCCGTCCGTGACCAGCCGCTCGGCGAGCTGCTCGCGCGTAGTGGGATGCGAGCGGATGATCTCGTACATCCGCGGCTGGGTGAAGGCGGGCTCGTCCCCCTCGTTGTGTCCCCAGCGCCGGTACCCCACCAGGTCGATCACGAAGTCCTTGTGGAACTCCTCGCGGTAGGCGATCGCGAGCCGGGCCACCGACAGGCACGCCTCCGCGTCGTCGGCGTTGACGTGGACAATCGGGACCTCGAACCCCTTGGCCAGGTCGCTGGAGTAGCGGGTGGAGCGGTCGTCCTCGGGGAGGGTGGTGAACCCGATCTGGTTGTTGGCGATGATGTGGATCGTCCCGCCGACGGTGTATCCCCGGAGGCCGGACATGTTGAAGGTCTCGGCCACCACCCCCTGCCCCGGGAAGGCGGCGTCGCCGTGCACCAGGACCGCGACACCATCGTCCAGCGACAGGTCGGGAGGGCCGGGGCGCCGGGTCCAGTCCTGCGCCGCCCGCGTCATCCCCACCACCACCGGGTCCACGAACTCCAGGTGGCTGGGGTTGGGGGCCAGCGTCACGGTGACCTCGCGGTCACCGATCCGCTTGGCCTCGCGCCACCCCAGGTGGTACTTCACGTCCTGCGAGAGGTCCTCCACCCCCGAGTCCGTCGCGGGGTTGAGCTTCCTCCCCGCGAAGGCCGCGATCATCAGCTCGTACGGCTTCCCCAGGACGTGGGTCAGCACGTTCAGGCGGCCGCGGTGCGCCATCCCGATCACCACGTCCGAGGCGCCACCCGCCGCCGCCTCCTCGATCACGGTGTCCAGGATGGGGACCAGGGTGTCGGTCCCCTCCACCGAAAAGCGCTTCTGCCCCACGAACGCCCTGTGCAGGTAGCGCTCGAAGCCCTCCACCTGCGACAGCCGACGGAGGAGGGCGCGTCGCTGCCCGACGTCGAGCGGGGTGCAGAGGCTCCCCGACTCCACCCGCTGGCGGAGCCATTCGCGCTCGATGGGGTTCTGGATGTGGTCGAACTCGTACCCGATGGTCCCCGAGTACAGCTCCCGCAGGCGGGCGATCCCCTCGGCCGCGCTGTGGGCGCCCTGCGCCGCCGGGCCCCGCACCACGGAGGCCGGGAGGCGCTCCAGGTCGGCCGCGGAGATCCCGTGGCTCTCGGGGCGAAGGGCCGGGTCGGGATCGTCCGGCGCGGAGATGGGGCTCAGCCGGGCGGCGGTGTGCCCCCGGGCGCGGATCGCCTCGGCCAGCTCGTGCGCCGCGACGACGGTCTCCAGCTCGACTCCCGCGAGGACCGCCGCGGGTACAACGGTGGGCGTGGCGACGCCTTCAGGCGTGGGAGGGGCGAAGGAGCGGAAGTACTGCTGCCAGCCGGCGTCCACCGCAGCCGGGTCCTGCAGGTACCGCTCGTAGAGCTCCAGCACGTACCCCGCGTTGGGGCCATGGAAATCGCGAATGTCAGCCATGAGGTCGACTCTCAGCACAGGGGAGGGGCGGGGTCCGCCCGTCCTCCGGCCTGCTCCGGCCGGATAAGGCGGTATTGTAACGCGGGAAATAGCGTGCCGCCACCTGCCTGCGGGGCGCGTCGGCCCTTTGACGACAAGCGTGGACCTGTCCGGTGTCCGCCTCGCGGCGGTGACAGGACCGTCCCGGCGCTCTGGCGCTCATGGTGCAGGAAGTTAAAATGAAACGCCCGTGATCTCCCCCCGGGAGAGCCGGCGGGGTGGCGGGCGTGCACCCCGAAAGGCCAGTTCGGACACCGGTCGAGGAATTCAGTGTCGAGCACAGGTTTCGCGGATGCAGGTCGTTCCGATGAGTGAGCACAACTCGGGTGTAAGGGCACTCCACGAGAGCGAGACCCGCTTCCGGCTCCTCGTCGAGTCGGTGCGGGACTACGCCATCTTCATGCTGGACCCGGAGGGGAGGATCGTCAGCTGGAACGCGGGCGCGGCGCGAATCAAGGGCTACACCGAGGAGGAGATCCTCGGCAAGCACTTCTCCATCTTCTATACCGAACCGGACCTGGAGCGACACTACCCGGAGTACGAGCTGAAAGTAGCAGTGCGGGAGGGACGCTTCGAGGACGAGGGCTGGCGGGTGCGCAAGGACGGCTCCCGGTTCTGGGCGAACGTGGTGATCACCGCCCTGCGCGACCCGGAGGGACGGCTTGTGGGCTTCGCAAAGGTGACCCGCGACCTCACCGAGCGCAGGCAGGCGGAGTCGGAGCGCGCAGCGCTGGAGCGTGAGCGGGTGGCTCGCCAGGAGGCCGAGGAGCTCGCGGAGCAGCTGCAGCAGCAGGCGCTGGAGCTCGAGGCGATCCAGGCCGAGCTGGAGATGGCGAACGATGAGCTGCAGCGGGCTAACGCCGAGCTCCTGGTAAGGAGCGTGGAGGCGGACCGGGCCCGCTCCGAAGCGGAATCCGCCAACCAGGCTAAGACCAACCTGCTGGCCAACATGAGCCACGAACTCCGCACGCCGATCAACGCGATCATCGGCTATACCGAGCTCCTGGAGATGGGGATCCCCGGTCCGGTCACCGATTCCCAGAGGGTACAGCTCGGCCGGATCCGGGTGAGCAGCCGGCACCTGCTCCTGCTGATCGAGGACATCCTGGACCTCTCCAAGCTCGAAGCGGGACGGATCGAGGTTGCCCGGGAGCGGGGGCGTCTGGCGGGTGTCCTGGAGGCGGCACTGCCGTTGATCGAGGCCGCGGCGGCGGAGAAGGGACTCGAGGTCGGCAACCGCTGCGAGCACGGGGCCGACCACTTCTTCATCGGCGACGAAGGGCGGGTGCGGCAGATCCTGGTCAACCTCCTCTCCAACGCGGTGAAGTTCACGGACCCGGGAGGCAGGATCGAGATCCGCTGCGAGATCGTCGCGGACGCAGATGCGGGTGCCCGTGCCGTGGGACCGGGGTCGTGGCTGGGCCTGCGGGTGGAGGACACCGGAGTCGGGATCCCTCCGGACCAGCTCGAGGCCATCTTCGAGCCCTTTGTACAGGTGGAGACCCACCGGGCGCGCACCCGGGGGGGCGCGGGGCTGGGGCTGGCGATCAGCCGCCAGCTCGCCCGGCTCATGGGCGGGGATCTGACCGTCACCAGCGAGGTCGGCAGAGGGTCGTGCTTCACGCTCTGGCTGCCAGCCGCCCCGGCGACGTGAGGCGACCTCCGGGAGCGCAGCCCGGAAACCGGGCCACCACGGGTGGCGGGATCGGTCAGAAAGTGTTAAATTTCTCTGGCTAAAGAGGATTCGTAGTTCAACGGGTGCCCGGCGGCCGCTCAGGCGTGACCGCACCTTCCTGGGCACCGCAGATCCCATCGGCCAATCCATCGCGGGACGGGGAGCGCACGGCTCGCCGACCGCCCATGCAAACGGACCCGGAAGGGAAGAGCCCGGGCCAGTAGAGGAGATCTATGCGATTCGAGGAACTGGGGCTCGCGCCGGAGCTGGTGCGCGCCGTGACGGAGCTCGGCTACGAGGAGCCCACCCCCATCCAGCGGCTGGCGATCCCGGTGGCGCTGGAGGGGAAGGACGTCCTGGGCAAGGCACAGACGGGGACGGGGAAGACGGCGGCGTTCATGCTCCCCACGCTGCACCGCCTGCAGGGGAAGGAGGGGCTGAAGGCACTGGTCCTGTGCCCCACGCGTGAGCTGGCGATCCAGGTGTACGAGAACGCTCGGGAGTACGCCCGCGGCTCGGAGCTGTTCGTGGGGGTGTTGTACGGCGGGACCTCGGTGGAGAGGGACATCCGCGGGCTGCGCGCCGGGTACGAGGTGCTGGTGGCCACGCCGGGGCGCCTGATCGACCACCTGGAGCGTCGCAACGTCGACCTCTCCGGGGTCGAGGTGCTGGTGCTGGACGAGGCGGACCGGATGCTGGACATGGGCTTCCGCCCGCAGATCAGCGAGATCCTCCGGCACCTCCCCAAGCAGCGGCAGACGCTCTTCTTCTCGGCGACGATGCCCAACGAGGTGAAGTCGCTGGCGTACGACTCCCTCCGTGACCCGGTCACGGTGGAGGCCGCGCCGCAGAAGACCACCGCCGATGGGGTGGAGCAGTTCGTCTACCCGGTGCAGGAGAGCAAGAAGACCGAGCTCCTCCTCAAGCTCCTGCAGCGCGAGGGGATGGACTCGGTGCTGGTCTTCACCCGCACCAAGTTCGGCGCGGACCGGGTGGCCGGGCAACTTCAGCGGGCCGGCATCAAGGTGGAGGTGATGCACGGCGACCGGAACATGAAGGACCGGGTCCGGGCGCTGGACGCCTTCCGCGATGGCGAGGTCCAGGTGCTGGTCGCCACCGACGTGGCACAGCGCGGACTGGACGTGGAGGGGATCTCGCACGTGATCAACTACGACGCCCCGCAGGACCCGGACGGATACGTGCACCGCGTCGGACGGACGGCGCGCGCCGGGGCGAAGGGCGAGGCCATCACCTTCATGTCCGGGGGGGAGATCGGCGACGTCCGCCAGATCGAGCTCCTCCTGGGTTACGCGCTCCCCCGGGTGGAGCTGCCGGGGTTCGGCTTCGGGAGCGACACCGAGGAGAAGGTGTACACGCCGGAGTTCAAGACCGGCCGCACCGCCCGGGGCCGCCGCATGGGAGCCAAGGCGGGGGCGGATCTTTCGCCCGAGGAGCTGGAGAAGCTGCTCAGGGTGGTCTGACGGCGGTGGGGGGCTTCGGCCTCCCGGTCCGAACGACGTGACGAAGGGCCGGTTCCGATGATTCGGGACCGGCCTTTCGTCGTGTGCGCCGCCTGGCGCTCCGTCGCCGCGGCGCCGTATTTTCCGCGCTGCCGCCGATGGGAGCCGGGTGCCGCGTGGGAACTATCGGCGGCGTTCCCGGATACCTTACCCACCGGGCAGGCGCCGCGCGAGCCGGGTGGAGCGCGCGGCGAGGTTCTCTCGTGCTCCCCAGGACACCCGACGCATGCCGGCCGACCAGGAGCCCGTCCGTAACCTCTACCGCCCCGGCCCCCTGGGCTGGGTGAAGTCGCGCTGGCAGCGGCTCCGGGACGGCTGGCGCGCCTTCCGGGCGGATCCCCGCGCCGGGTTGCGCGCGGAGCTGGCGCGGGACCGGGCGGCAGCGGCTTCCGCCCTCCGGGGGCTGCGCGACGCGGTGGCGGGAGCGTGGGCGAGGCGCTGGGGCCGCCGGGCCATCCTCGGCGCGTTCGCGCTCTTCGGCTTCCTCCTCACCTTCAGCTGGGAGCGCTGCGGGCTCACCGGGTGTCCCTCGGTGGCGCGGCTCGCCTCCTTTCAACCGGGCGGCGCCCCGATCGTCTACGACGCGCGGGGCGGCGTCCTCGCGGAGCTCAGCCCCACGCGCTGGGCGGTGGTGCGGGTGAGGGACCTCCCGGAGCACGTCCCCGCCGCCTTCGTGGCCGTGGAGGACAAGCGCTTCTACCAGCACCGGGGAGTGGACTGGCGGCGCTTCTTCGGGTCGATGCTGCGCAATCTCCGCCCGGGGGCCCGGGCGCAGGGGGCCAGCACCATCACCATGCAGGTGGCGCGCAACGTCTTCCCGGACCGGCTCCCGGCGTCGGAGCGCACCATCCGGCGCAAGCTGCTGGAGATCCGCGTCGCCCGGGAGATCGAGCAGCGGCTGAGCAAGGAGGAGATCCTCCAGCTCTACCTGAACCACATCTACTTCGGCGAGGGGGTCTACGGAATCGAATCGGCATCACGCATCTACTTCGGGAAGCACGCCGTCGACCTGAAGCTCTCCGAGGCGGCGCTCCTGGCCGGGCTCCCCAAGGCGCCCACGCACTACAACCCGCGCCGCAACCTCGCGCGGTCGCTGCAGCGGCGGAACCTGGTGCTGGCGCTCATGAGGCAGCAGGGGCTGATCTCCCCGGAGGCGGAGGCGCAGGCTCGCGCGGCTACCCCCCGCCTGGCCCGGTGGCAGCCGGAGCGGAAGCGCCGGCGGGCGCCGTACTTCGTGGAGCAGGTCCGCCGGGTGATGGAGGACCGCTTCGGGGAGGAGCTGTACAGCGGGGCGCTGCGGATCCACACCCCGCTGGATCCCGGGGTGCAGGCGGCGGCCGAGCGGGCGCTGGAGCGGCAGCTCGCGCGGATCGAGGACGGGGCGTTCGGGCGCTTCGACGGCCCCCGGCGCTCCGCCTTCGAGCCGGGGAGCCCGGAGACCCCGTACCTCCAGGGGGCGACGGTGGTGATGGAGGCGGAAACCGGGGATGTGCTGGCGCTGGTGGGGGGGCGGGACTTCGCGGAGTCGCGCTTCGACCGGATGCTGCAGGGGTTCCGCCAGCCGGGCTCGGCGTTCAAGCCCTTCGTGTACGCCGCGGCCGTGGACGCAGGGATCCCCCCCACGGAGCGCATCGAGGACGCTCCGCTGCGCCGGGAACTCCCCGGCGGGGAGGTGTGGGAGCCACGCAACTTCGACGGGCGCTTCCGCGGCCCGGTATCGGTCCGGCGGTCGCTGCGCGAGTCGGTCAACACCGTGGCCGTGCGGCTGGCCGAGCGGGTGGGGGTGGGGCGGGTGCGCGCCACGGCGCGGCGGATGGGGATCACCACCCCCATCCCGCAGCTCCCCTCCATCGCCATCGGCGCCTCGGCGGTGCGCCCCATGGAGCTGGCGGCGGCGTACTCCGCCTTCGCTACCCTGGGGAGGCGCGCGGAGCCCCGCTGGGTGCTGCGGGTGGAGGACCGCGACGGGAAGACGCTCTGGGAGCCCGGGGCCCGGCGCCGCCGGGTCCTGGACGCGGCCACCGCCTTCGTGGTCACCAGCCTGATGCGCGACGTGGTGGACCGGGGGACGGGGCGCCGCGCGCGGGAAGCGGGGGTGCGGGGGCCGGCGGCAGGGAAGACCGGGACCACCAACGGGGCCACCGACGCCTGGTTCGTGGGGGTGACGCCGCGCCTGGTGGCGGCGGTGTGGATCGGGTTCGACCGGCCCCGCCCCATCCTCCGCGAAGGCTCCGGCGGCGAGCTGGCGGCGCCGGTCTGGGGGCGGATCATCCGCGCCGCGCAGACGGGGACGCCCGCCGCGTGGGAGCCTCCGTCGGGGGTGGTCGAGCGCAGGGTGGTGTCGGCCACCGGAGCGGTGATCGCCCCCGGGTGCAGCGCGCGCGGCGAGACCTACACGGAGGTCTTCCTCCGCCGCGCGCTCCCCGAGGAGACGTGCCCGGCCGGGGCCCCCTACGGGGGTGGGATCGGAGGGTGGCTCCGCCGCAAGCTGGACGAGTTCCAGGTCGGGCTGGAGGACTGGGCGGCGGACGCGCTGGACCGGGCGATGCGGTCCATCGGCGAGGCGCTGGAGGGGGGGGGACGGGAGCCGTCGGACGCGCCCGCCCCCCGGGAGGAGCCGCCACCCCCCCGGGACGAAACGGAGGAAGCACCCTCCGGCACCCCGGACATACCCGCCGAGGAGGAAGAGCCGCGGATCCGTCTCCCCCGCTTCGAACTCCCGGATACCCTGGTGATCCCGGACATCCCGGAGATGCCGGACGTGCGCCTCCCCGACACGCTGGTGATCCCGGTGCAGGTGG
>DATAAL010000505.1:0-2009 GCA_036260145.1 Longimicrobiaceae bacterium
GCCGATCACCAGCACGCCGATGAGGCCCCCGTACGCCGCGTCCGGGGTGAAGGCCTGGGAGACGATGGCGCCGAAAGCCGCGGGGATGAACTCCGCGTTCATCACCAGGATCGCGATGGCGGCCGCCACGTAGATCCCGCACATCAGCGGGACGATCTTGTCCGCCACGTTGGCGATGCGGCGGATCCCGCCGATGATCACCAGCCCCACCAGCACCACCATCACCAGCCCGTAGATCCACGGGTAATCGGCGAGGACCGGCACCGTCTCCTGCATCGCGTTCAGCGACTGGTTCACCTGGAAGCTGTTGCCCCCGCCGATCGAGCCGCCGACGCAGAGGATGCTGAACAGCACGGCCAGCACCATCCCCAGCCGGGGCCAGCCCTTCTCCGCGAGGCCCCGCGATAGGTACTCCATCGCGCCGCCCATGAGGCGCCCGTCGGGGCGGACCTCGCGGTACTGCTGGCCCAGCGTGCACTCCGCGAACTTGGAGCTCATCCCCAGCAGCCCGGCCAGGATCATCCAGAAGGTCGCGCCGGGGCCGCCGGTGCTCACCGCGATGGCCACGCCGGCGATGTTCCCCAGCCCCACCGTGGCCGACAGCGCGGTGCTCAGCGCCTGGAAGTGGCTGACCTCGCCCGCGTCCTCGGGGTTGCTGTACTTCCCGCGCACCACCTGCACCGCGTGGCCGAAGGCGCGGAAGTTCACGAACCGCATCCGCACGGTGAAGTAGATGGCGCCCAGGACCAGCCAGAGCACGATCAGCGGTATCACGTGCTCGTCGTCCCAGAAGAGCACGTCGAAGAAGAAGACGGCCCCTATCCAGGCGTTCGCGTGCCCCATGGCGCGATCCACGGAGCCCATGAACCCCGGCTGGGTCGTCTCAGCCGCGGGCGGCTCGGCGAGGGTGGCGGGTGGGGCGGTGTCCGCCCTCTCCACCGCCGCGGGACCGGCCTGCGCCCGGACCGGCTCCGGCGCCGCGGCCGATCCCAGCAGCGCCGACAGGACGAGAACGACCACGTCGGGGATGAAGCGGATTCGCATGGGGTATTCTCGAAAGGGGTGAAGGGTGGCGTACGGACGGCCGAGCATCCCGCTTCTACCGTCGTTCGGCCCCCCGGTGTTCCCGGGGACCCGGCGGCCACCTTGAGGGTGGCACGGCGCCCGCGTTATGTTACCCGGCCCGGGCCCGCAGTCAAATTTCACCGAGTGCTCCATGCGCGCCGACGAGATACGCTCGCGTTTCCTGGACTACTTCGCCCGCAACGGGCACGAGGTGAGGCCGTCGTCCTCCCTGGTGCCGGCGGACGACCCCACGCTGCTGTTCACCAACGCGGGGATGGTCCAGTTCAAGAAGGTCTTCCTGGGGATGGAGGAGGTGCCCTACCGGCGCGCCGCCACCTCGCAGAAGTGCGTCCGCGCGGGTGGGAAGCACAACGACCTGGAGGAGGTGGGGATCACCGCGCGCCACCAGACCTTCTTCGAGATGCTGGGGAACTTCTCCTTCGGCGACTACTTCAAGCGCGACGCCATCCGCTTCGCGTGGGAGCTGCTGACGGAGGAGTACGGGATCCCGCGCGAGCGGCTGTGGGCCACCGTCCACTACACGGACGAAGAGGCCATGGGGCTCTGGCAGGAGATCGCCGGGCTCCCCGCGGAGCGGATCTTCAAGCTGGGGGACAAGGACAACTTCTGGCAGATGGCTGACACCGGCCCGTGCGGCCCCTGCTCGGAGATCCACTACGACCTGCGTCCCGAAGGGCGGCGTGGGACCGACGTGACGGTGGAGGAGTTTGTGGAAGCGGGGGAGAAGGGGGAGTTCCTGGAGATCTGGAACCTGGTGTTCATGCAGTTCGACCGGGACGCGGACGGGAACCTCCACCCGCTGCCCGCTCCCTCCATCGATACCGGGATGGGGCTGGAGCGTCTGGCCTCGGTGCTGCAGGGGGTGCGCTCCAACTACCAGACCGACCTCTTCACCCCCATCATCGAGCGGGCGGTGCAGGTGG
>DATAAL010000506.1:0-6068 GCA_036260145.1 Longimicrobiaceae bacterium
TGCTGAGTGCCTCCGTGACCTCGATCGTCGCTCCCGGAAACCGGCGTCGAGGTGGTCGTCCTGGACGCGGCTGCGCCGGAGGTCGAGGACGATACGAATCTGGAGATGGAGCTGTCCCCGGAGAGCGCAGCCTACGTGATCTACACCTCCGGATCCACGGGGACTCCCAAGGGGAGCGTGATTCCGCATCGGAGCCTCCCCGGGATCATCCTGGGCGTGGACTTCGCGCACTTCGGCCCCGCGGAGACCCTCCTCCAGCACTCCTCCAGCTCGTGGGACGCGGGGATGCTGGAGCTGTGGGGAGCGCTTCTGCACGGCGGACGCTGCGTACTGTACCCGGAGCGGAGCGCCGATCCCGACGGCATCGCCGAGCAGGTCCGCGTGCATGGCGTGTCCACGCTGTGGCTCCCGGCCGCGCTCTTCAACCTGGTGGTGGACGCCCGTCCGGAGATTCTGGCGGGGGTGCGGCAGTTGGTCACGGGAGGAGAGGCGCTCTCAGCGCCGCATGTGTGCCGTGCGCTGGAGCTGTACCCGGAGCTGCGGCTGGTAAACGGGTACGGCCCGTCCGAGTGCACCATCTTTTCCACCTGCCACGTCATTCCACCGGACTTCCGGGGTACGAGCGTTCCCATCGGACGGCCGGTGGGGGACCGGAGGATCTACCTGCTCGACGAGGCGATGAACCCCGTTCCGGTAGGGATCCCCGGCGAGCTGTACGTCGGCGGACCGGCGGTTGCGCGGGGGTATCTCGGACGCCCGGAGCTGACGGCGGCACGCTTCCTTCCGGACCCGTTCGGCGGGAAGCCTGGGGCGCGGATGTACCGCTCCGGGGACCGGGTGCGGTGGCTCGCGGATGGAACCCTGGAGTTCCTGGGCCGGGTCGACCAGCAGGTGAAGATCCGGGGCTTCCGCGTGGAGCCCGGGGAGATCGAGGCCATGCTCCTGGAGCACCCGGATGTCCGGGAGTGCGTCGTGGTGGCCCGGGAGGATACCCCGGGCGAGAAGCTCCTGGTTGGCTACGTGGTAACCGCGGGAGTAGAAGCGTTGGCGGGCCCCGATCTCCGGGTGTTCCTCCAGAAGAGTCTCCCGGAGTACATGATCCCCTCCGCGTTCGTGGTGCTCGACCGGATCCCGCTGACCTCCAACGGCAAGGTGAACCGCCGGGCACTCCCCGCTCCCGACGCGGTGGAGTCCGGGGGCGATAGGGAGCACGTGGCCCCGCGTACGGCGACCGAGGAGGAGGTCGCCCGGATCTGGAGAGAGGTGCTGGGGGTCGAGCGGGTGGGAGTACACGACGACTTCTTCGAGCGGGGCGGCCACTCGCTGCGCGCGACGCAGGTCGTCTCCCGGATGCGCACCGCCTTCGGAGTGGACCTGTCGCTGCGCTCGATCTTCGACGCCCCCACCATCGCGGAGCTGGCGGAGCTGGTGGACCGGATCCAGCCGCTGTCCTCGGCCGGGATCGCGGAAGACCAGCTCGAATGGCTGGAGTCGCTCTCGGAGGAGGAGGCGCTCCGTCTCCTCGGGGAAGCGTAGCGCGGGCCGAGGCGACACACCCTGTCTCCCCCTGGAAAGCAACGCCCCCATCCGGCCGACCGGACGGGGGCGTTGCACTGTGGAGCGGCGGCGGGACGTGGCGCTCCGCTACCGGGCGCGCAGGAACTTGGTCTCCCGCTCCTCCCGGCCCTTGCGGCGCAGCTCGAAGATCTCGTCCACCATCATCCGCGATGCGGTGGCGAAGGCGCCCTGCTCCCGGAGCGTGGTGGGTGGAATGCCCAGGAAGTCCTGCATCGCGCGACGAAGGCTGCTGTCCGACACGTAGCCACACGCATGGGCGACGCTGAGCACCGTCCGTCCGGGATCGTCCAGCAGGTCCGCGGCGAAGAGGATCCGCATCCAAGCCATGACTCTCCGGGGCGGGGGAAGATCCGTCCGCTCGCACCAGCGCAGGAGCGTCCGCTCCGAAAGGTTGAGCGAGCGGGCCAGGTCGCGGCCCTGCCCACCTGCTGCCGCCACTTCGGCCGCAGCAGCGAGGATGGCACGGGCGCGCCCCGAGACATAGGGTGGGAGTGAGCGGTCGAGGAGCCTCTGGATCGGGCTCCCGTAGGCGGCGCGCAACCGCCGCTCGATCGCTTCCGGGGTGTTCTCCTCCTCCATGTCGATCACCTCCGTGACTCCCCACTCCCCGAGGATGTGGAAGTCGCGGAACCGGTCCGGCCGGAGCGTCATCGCAGCCAGGACGGTGACCGAGGGGAATTCCCAGAGCAGGCTGCGCAGCTTGGGAGAGAGCTCTCTTCGTCCGAGCATCTCCATGTAGGGGTCCACCACGATGATCGCCGCGGGCGGCGCATCCCGCACCGCATCACGCAACGCGTCCCAGCTCGCAACGGACCAGCAGCGGAACCGGACGGTGGCGACCTTGTGTACCCGGTCCCGGAACGTCTCGTCCGGGTGGAGGATCAGGAGGACACGAGAGACTGATTGCATATGTTGTCTGGTTTTATATGATTATTACACGGACAGGTGTTGGTGGAAGGCAGGAATTGCATATAGATTTATGCCATATCCCACCCACTGGATCGACCAAGTTCCTTTCCCTCTCATCAAGGAATCGCGATGAAATTCGTCCGCCTGCCGCTGGCTGCTCTCGCTCTCTTCTCACTCACCGCTTGCAGCAGCGAAGTCCTCGCCCCAAGTTCTCCGGCCGAAACGAACGACGTGGCGCCCAGCATCAGCCACCCGGGCGGTCCTGTCTATAACGGACAGATGTTCGGCTCCGCCGGGCGAGAGTCGTCCGATTCCACGTCCACAACGATCACCACCACCAGCAGCACATCGGAACCCTCCTTACAGCCGTAGATCCGGCGGTTGTTGCAGATAAAACTCCAGGCCGACCCGGAGATCCTCCCGAGTCGGCCTGAGTATTTACCCCGCTCAGCGAGCCGCCGTTACACGGAGCGACCGGGCGAAGTTCGCGGCAAGAGCATCCGCGTGATCCGCCATCCAGGACTCGACGACGGGTTCCTCCAGCACCGGAGTGGAGGTCTTCGCCTGCGCGGCTTCCAGCAGCGCCTCGGCGGAAACCTTGATCTTCTCCTCTTCTCGGGCTGTCGCGATCTCCGCCGCCTTCTCCGCGACGGCTGCCGTGCGCTCCCAGTCAGCGACCGCACCCGCGCCGTAAGCCAGAGCCAGGTAAACCGCCGCTGACTTCTCGGCCGGTTCCGTGCTCGTGACGATCGCGAAGGCCTTCTGCCAGGACTTCTCGAACTGCTCCATATCGTGGACGCCACCGGCCGCCCGGGCGATATGGGCCAGCACGAGCGCCTGGTCGATCGGCCGCTGGAAGTGCGGCAGAAGGGCCGTGAGGACGGTGATGGCGGGAGCGAAGTAACCCCGCTCCATCCAGAAGAAAGCGACGTCGTGGGCGAAGAACGGCAGTCGCGGATGCCCCGGACCGTACGCCTTCAGGGCGGCGGCGGCCATCTCCTCCGCATCGCGCACCTGGTCGCGCTCCACCGCAATGACGAACAGGTCGTGCAGGGCCATACCCTGGACGTTCCGGAGCCCCTTCCTCCGCGATGCGCGGTAGGCCCTGAGGTGCGCCTTCTGGGCCGACGGAAGGTTGCCGCGCTGCTGGTAGAGCTTGCCGAGCCCCACGAAAGCCAGCGCGTACGATTCCCAGTCGCCGCTCTGCCTTCCGAGTAGGATCGCCCGCCGGAACCAGGTCTCGGCGCGGGCGTACTCCGTCCGCTGGCGTGCCAGCAGTCCCACCGCGTAGGACAGCCGGGCGTCGGTGGAGGCTGTGAGAGCCGCTGCCTGCGTGAAAGCGAGCGCCGTCGCGAGGGCATTCCTCGCTTCGGCCCACTCTCCGATGCGCTGGCACGCCGAAGCTACGCGGCGCCGGTCCGCGCCCGCCGGGTCGGCGAGCAGGCGGGCGATCACCGCCAGTGGCGCCCGGAGCGAGTCGTCCACGTCAGACGAGAGCAGCTTTACCCGTCGACGCTCCTCCGCGCCCATCGAGAAAAGTCCCTTCCGCTTCGCCGGTTCGGTCGCACTCCAGAGCATCACGTTGCGGAGCGACTGCCAGAGCAGGATCCCGAGATCCCCGTCGAATTCCGCGAGCACGCTGGAGCCCTCGAACTTCTCCGATCCACGGGTGAGTGGCGGCGGGACCCTTACCGGGCGAGGCGGACGACGGGTAACCGACTTGTGTTGGGATGTCTTCATGTTAGCTCCTCGAGCGTGATTTCTGGTCGAAATCGCTGGTACCTCGGCGACGCCAAATTCGTTCTCTTCGGCAACAATGGAGATATATTAACCACGGGATCCGGTCGACGCCATGATCTCAGCACGACTTTTGTGCCACTGGTTGTGATTTGCTACCCCGGCGGGTATCAGTCGTTCGTGAATCGTGCATCCGTGCCAAGGGCTTCCTTTCAGCGTAGAAGTTTCCTCGTAGGTGAGCTACCGGCAGCGCATTGCCGCAGGCTCACCAGCGAAGCTCTGCGACAGGGGTGGCGCATCGCCTCTGGAACCAGACGCCTTTCCCACCAGCGCCGGGCCCCAGGACCCGAGCTTCTCGACCGTCCTCGATCGGTGCCTCGTGTCCGGAGGTATGCTCCCTTCAAGTTTCGGTCCTGAAGCGGGAAACGACAGTGGCGCCGGGGGAGTGGACATATTTTTTCCGACAGGGCTTGCGCGAGCAGCGAGATCTGTCTATATCTCCTACCGTGGAGGTGGGTCGGGATCGACGCTCGGGTGCCTCACCCTCCAATCTCGCTACCAGAGCGAGTGGTACAGGCACGCTTCTGTCGCAGGACCGCTCTGACGGGCCGGGCAGGAGCGACCCCGGCAGTCTGATTTCCTCGTGTATCAGCAGTAATAATACGTAGCTCGTCTCCATACAAGAGTCTTGTACGATCCGCTCCGCACCCGGCCTGGAAACTCCCGGACAGCGGCTCGTCCCCGTGGACGAAGAAGCCGGGACGCAGTAGACTGTTGCATCGGGGCAACGCTCGGCTGCATAGTTCCCGGCGTTATGCGGCACCGCGTCGCTTCCGGCGGGGCAGCAGAATTCCGGGGCTCCGTTCGCACCAGGCGTGAGCAGGACATCCGGGATATGCCGGAGAAGACTCTCCGTTGGCGGTTGCTGGCGTTCGATTCACTCATCACCTGCAAGGAGGTCCAATGAGCAGCCGGGACGAGAAGGAAGATACCACGATCTACAAGGTGGTGGTCAACCACGAGGAGCAGTATTCCATCTGGCCAGCGCACAAGGAGCTGCCACTGGGCTGGAACGAGGTAGGCAAGCAGGGGCTGAAGGACGAGTGCCTGGCCTACATCAAGGAGGTCTGGACCGACATGCGCCCCAAGAGCCTGCGTGAGAAGATGCAGGCGGCGGGTCTGGACTGAGCCCGGATCACGGCACCCAGGTCACTCGTTATCACACCCCGGCGGAGGAGCGAATCCCCCGCCGGGGTGTTCACGCTCTGCACGGTCGGAGGCAAGGCACCGATGACTCGCCCATCCGCTCTCGATCCCTGGGTGGTGCGCCGCCCCCTCAATCCGCATACCCGCCTCCGCCTGTTCTGCTTCCCCTACGCCGGTGGCGGAGCGTCCATCTTCCGAACGTGGTCCCAGAGTCTCCCGCCCGAGGTGGACGTGTGTCCGGTCCAGCTCCCCGGACGGGAGAGCCGCCTGCGAGAGCCGCCCTTCGACAGGCTTCTCCCCCTGGTCCGGACGCTAGCCGACGTGCTCGCTCCCTACATGGACCTGCCGTTCGCCCTCTACGGGTACAGCAACGGAGCTCTGATGAGCTTCGAACTGGCTCGCGAGCTGCGACGCCGCGGAATGCGGGGTCCGGTCCACCTCTTCGTGGCGGCCTGCCCCGCCCCGCACCTCCCGGACAAGGACCCGCCGATCCATGCCCTCCCGGACGTCGAGCTGATCCGGGAGATCCGGCGACTGAACGGGACCCCGGAAGAGATCCTGCAGAACGAGGAACTCATGACGCTCCTGATCCCGCTCCTCAGGGCCGACTCCGCGATCCACGAGACGTACGTTTACAC
>DATAAL010000507.1:0-3706 GCA_036260145.1 Longimicrobiaceae bacterium
GGCGCCGCCGCGCCCCAGCATCCGGCGCAGGTCGGTCTCCCCCCCGGCGGGGGCGGCCCCGGCGTCGGCGCGCTGCTAGGGGGCGGGCTCGCCGGGGAAGAGCACCTCGCGCAGGTCGCACCCCAGGTGCGGCTTCAGCAGCTCGGCGCAGCGGTCCACCTCGCGGCGGAAGACGGGCTCGGCCTCGTACAGCCCGCGCGCCATCCCGGCGTAGTGGTCCCCCAGCCCGGGGAGGAGGAAGACCACCCCGCGCCCCTCCCAGTCCTCCGCGGCGCTCAGCACCCGCTGCGGGTCGCGGCTCTCCAGGGCGGCCACGGCCTCCTCGCGGTCGCGGCAGACCAGGATGCGGCGCTGGCCGAAGCGGCGGCGGCCGACGCGCAGGGTGTGGGCGACGTCCGCGAGCGACTGCTCGGGGTGGGCGCGCAGGTGGGCGGCCAGGCGGTCGGTGGCGGCCTCCAGGGCGGTGGGGGTGCGGGCGGAGAGGACCAGGAGCTGCCAGGGGCGCGAGGGGCCGGAGGGCTCGGGCTCGGGCGCCTCCTCCAGCACCACGTGGGCGTTGGTGCCCCCCATCCCGAAGGAGGAGACCCCGGCGCGGCGCGGCGTGCCGTTGCGCGCCCAGGGGCGCAGCTCGGTGTTGACGAAGAAGGGGGAGGCGGCGAAGTCGATCTTGGGGTTGGGGCGCTCGAAGTGCAGCGAGGGGGGGATCTCCCCGTGCTCCAGGGCGAGCACCGCTTTGATCAGCCCGGCGACGCCGGCGGCGGAGTCCAGGTGCCCGATGTTGCTCTTCACCGAGCCCAGGGCGCAGTACCCGGTCCGGTCGGTGCCGGAGCGGAAGGCCTGGGTGAGCGCCTCCACCTCGATCGGGTCCCCCAGCTCGGTGGCCGAGCCGTGCCCCTCCACCAGGGTGATGCTCTCCGGGCTCACTCCGGCCAGGGCGATCGCCTCCAGGATCGCCTTGGCCTGCCCGTCCTTGCGGGGGGCGGTGTACCCGATCTTGGCGGAGCCGTCGTTGTTGACGGTGGAGCCGCGGATCACCGCGTGGATGGTGTCCCCGTCGGCGAGCGCGTCCTCCAGCCGCCGCAGCACCACCACCCCCACCCCGCTCCCCGGAACGGTGCCGCGCGCCTCCGCGTCGTAGGAGCGGCACACCCCGGTGGGGGAGAGGGCGCTCCCCTCCCGGTAGGTATACCCTACCCCCTGCGGGACCTGGATCGCCACCCCCCCGGCGAGCACCAGGTCCGACTCCCCGGCCAGGAGGCTCTGCACCCCCAGGTGCACGGCCACCAGGGAGGAGGAGCACGCCGTCTGCACGTTCAGGCTCGGCCCCTCCAGGTTCAGCTCGTACGCCACCCGGGTGGCCACGTTGGAGGTGGTGTTCCCCAGCCGGATGTCCAGCCCGCCCTCCCGCAGCCGCGGGGAGGACTCCAGGTTCATCCAGTACCCGTTCAGCTCCGCGCCGGAGAAGGAGCCGACCCGCCCCGGGAAGGACTCCGAGTCGTACCCGGCGCTCTCCAGCGCCTCCCAGGCGCACTCCAGGAAGAAGCGGTGCTGTGGGTTGAGGACCGCGGCCTCGCGCGGGGCCAGTCCGAAGAAGGCGGCGTCGAAGAGCTCCACGTCCTCCAGCGACCCCTGGGCGCGGACGTAGCGCGGGTCCTCCAGCTCCTCGCGGGGGATCCCGGCGGCGAGCAGCTCCTCGTCGCTGAAGCGCGAGATGCAGTCCCGCCCCTCGCGGAGGTTGCGCCAGAACTCCTCCACGCTCCGCGCCCTGGGGAAGCGCCCGGCCATCCCGATGATCGCGATCTCCTGGCCGGTCAGCGCGTCCGTCTCACCCGCGTTGCTCATCTTCGGTTTCCTTGAAGTGGTTTCTCGTGCCGACCCCGGCGCGGACGGCGCGCTGCAGCGCGGCACGCGCCCGGCGGGCACCGGCCCGGAAGTAGCTTTCCTGCGGCTGCGGCTCCGGACTCTCACGGAGCGCATCGACGCGGCGGGCCATCTCCGCCAGCGTCCGGAACTGGAACAGGTCGGGGACGGAGAGGCGGTCGGTGAGCCGCTCCCCCACCCGGGCGTGCATCTGCACCAGGAGGAGGGAGTCCCCCCCCCGGTCGAAGAAGTTGTCCCCCGCCCCCACCCGCGCGACCCCCAGGACCTCGGCCCAGATCCCGGCCAGCGCCGCCTCGGTGGGGGTGCGCAGGGGGAGGTACGGCTCCCCGGCGTCCCCGTCCCCGGGGGTGGGGAGCGCCGCCCAGTCCAGCTTCCCGTTGCGGGTGACCGGGAGCGCCTCCAGCAGCGTCCACAGGGCGGGGACCATATGCTCGGGGCAGCGCTCCCGCAGCCACCCCCGCAGCTCACCCCGCAGCGACGGGGAGGGGGACCGGGGGACGACGTACGCGGCCAGGCGCGGCCCCCCGCGCCCGTCCTCCCGCGCCGTCACCGCGGCGTCGCGCACCGCGGGGTGCTCGCGCAGGAGCGCCGCCACCTCCCCCGGCTCCACCCGGACCCCGCGGATCTGCACCTGGTCGTCGGCGCGCCCCAGGAAGTGCAGCGTCCCGTCCGGGGCGCGGCGGGCCAGATCCCCGGTGCGGTACATCCGCCCTCCGGGGGCGGGGGCGAAGGGGTCGGGGAGGAAGCGTTCCGCGGTGAGGTCGGGGCGCCCCAGGTAGCCGCGCGCCAGGCGCTCCCCCGCCAGGTAGATCTCCCCCGACTCCCCGTCGGGGACGGGGGCGAGCCCCGCGTCCAGGAGGCACAGGCCGGTCCCGGCGAGCGGCCGGCCCAGCGTCGGCTCCGGGGACTCGTGCACCCACCCCGCGGTGGCGTCCACCGTGAACTCGGTGGGGCCGTACAAGTTGCAGGTACGGGTGCCCGGGAGCGCCGCCAGCGCCGTCCAGGTGGCGGGGTCCAGCGCCTCCCCCCCGGAGAGGATCAGCGCGGGGGCGTGCCGTCCCCGCTCCCCCAGCCCCGCGGCCAGGAGCCCGCGGAGGACGGTGGGGGTGCAGTCCAGCACCTCCACCCGGGAGTCGCGGATCCAGGCCAGGAGGTGCTCCGGACGGGTCCGCTCCCGCTCCGGGACCACGTGCAGGGTGTGCCCGCGGAGGAGCTGGATCCACTGCTTCACCGAGCCGTCGAAGACCAGCGGCGCGTTCAGGGAGACGCGCAGCCCCTCGCGCCCGCGGTACACCGCCTCCTCCAGCGCCGCGGCGAGCTGGAGCACCGCGGCGTGCGGGACCGCCACCCCCTTGGGGCGCCCGGTGGAGCCGGAGGTGTGGATCACGTACGCCGCGTTCCCGGGTCCGGCGCCCCCCTCCGGCGGGGCCGGGCTCTCCCGGGAGATCCGCTCCCGGTCCGCGTCCAGGTCGACGACGCGCTCCGCGGGGAAGGGGAGCCGCTCCCGGAGCCCGGCTCCGGAGACCAGGGTGCCGATCCCGCTCTCCGCCACCAGGTGCGCCAGGCGCCCGGCGGGGTGGGTGGGATCGAGGGGGATGTAGGCGCCCCCCGCCTTGAGGATCCCCAGCACCCCCACCAGCATCCCGGTCCCCCGCTCCAGGCAGAGCCCCACCCGTGACTCCGGACCCACGCCCCGCGCGCGGAGGTGGTGGGCCAGGCGGCTCGCCCGGGCGTCCAGCTCCGCGTAGGAGAGCGACCGGCCCGCGTACACCACCGCGGGGCGCTCCGGCGTCCGCCGCGCCTGCGCCTCGAACGCCCGGTGCAC
>DATAAL010000508.1:0-2923 GCA_036260145.1 Longimicrobiaceae bacterium
GCGACGCCGTGCCCGGGGTGGCGGGCTTCCTGGCCCCCGACCCCGACGCAGCCGCGGCGGATGCGCTTCCCGAGCCCCCCGGAACGCGGAGCACGGTCCCCGCGCGCAGCCCCTCCGGGTCCACGTCCGGGTTCGCCGCGCGGAGCGCCGCCGGGGTCACCGAGTAGCGCCGCGCCACCCCGAAGAAGGTCTCCCCGGCAGCGACGCGGTGGGTCCGCGAACTCCCGGTGCGAGTGGCGGAGGCGGTGGAGCGAGCGGCCGGGGTCGTGGAAGCGGAGTCGCGCCGCGCCGGGCGCGACGCCACCCGCACCGTATCCCTCCGACCGGCCGGAGCCGCCGTGCGCGCCGAAGCGGTGTCTGCGGGCGCCGCGGCGGAGGCCGTATCGGCGCGCGCACTCCGCCTGCGGGTGGTGTCCGGCTCCAGACGCACCACGGCCGCGCGCGGCGGGCGAGGCGCTACCTCCCCCACGCTCTCCACGCCGAAGGGAGCGCGCCAGCGCTCCTGCAGCTCCGCCTCCGAACCCGAGGCAGCGCGGAGGGTGTCGATGCGCGAGACCGCCTCCTGAGCGGCGGTGCCCCCCGCACCCATCAGAACCAGCAGAGACAGCAGCGTGAGCAACTGGTACGGGTACATCCCTGGCGTCGATCCTGAGTGAGAGGGGCCGCGGCGGGCGGCCCACCGAACGTGAAGGCACCCGACAAGATAGCACGATCCGTGCACCGACGCGCCCCCCGGGAGAAGCGTCGCGCCGGACAGGCCACTGCATACGACACGGCCCGCCCATACACGATCCTGACCCCGATCACACCGCGCGGCGTGCCTTCCGGGTCTTGGCGTACTCGAACACCGCCGGGAGCACGGAAAGCACGATGATGGCGATGATCACCAGCCCGAAGTTGTCCTTCACCGCCGGGATGTTCCCGAAGAAGAAGCCCCCGAAGAGGAAGATCACGATCCACACGATCCCCCCCAGCACGTTGTATGTCAGGAACCGCGCGTAGTCCATCCGTGAGGCCCCCGCCACGAAGGGAGCGTACGTGCGCACGATGGGGATGAAGCGCGCGATGACGATGGTCTTCCCGCCGTACTTGTCGTAGAACGCCTGGGTACGGCGCAGGTACTCCGTCTTCAGGACCCGCGCGTCCTCCCGGAACACCCGCGTCCCCACCGCGGAGCCGATCGAGTAGTTCACCGAGTCTCCCAGGATCGCCGCCACGGTCAGCAGCACCGCGAGGAAGAGCACGTTCATCGACCCGGTGGCCGCCAGCGCCCCGGTGGCGAAGAGGAGCGAATCACCGGGGAGGAAGGGCGTCACCACCAGGCCGGTCTCGCAGAAGATGATCAGGAACAGGATCAGGTAGATCCAGCCGCCGTACTCCCGGATCAGCTCCGCGAGATGGGCGTCCAGGTGCAGGATATACTCGAGGAAGAAACGGATCAGCTCCATGCCCGGGGTGCCCTGGGGTGCGAGGGATCGGCTACCGGGGAGGTCCCCGGCAAAGGACCCCAATGGTATCCGCTCGGGCGGGTTGATACAAGCCCGCGGCGCGCAACGCCTTCCCCACCCGGCGGGCGCGGGTTAACCTTGTCCCGGGGCCCCGGCGCGACGCCGTGACCCCTCCGGAACCCTGGCACGCGCACGCACGTGAAGACGGAACCGATCCCCCCGCGGGCCGGTGCGCCGGCCCTGTCGCCGCAGGAGACCCTCCGCTACGCTCGGCACCTGATCCTCCCCGAGGTCGGCCCGGCGGGACAGCGGCGGCTGAAGGAGTCGCGCGTCCTCCTGGTGGGCGCCGGGGGGCTGGGCTCGCCGCTCGCACTCTACCTGGCCGCGGCCGGGGTGGGGACGCTGGGGATCGTGGACTTCGACGTGGTGGACCCCACCAACCTCCAGCGCCAGGTGCTGCACGGCACCCCGGATGTGGGACGCGCCAAGCTGGACTCCGCCCGCGACCGCGTCGGCGAGGTCAACCCGCACGTCCGCGTGGAGCCGCACCCCGTCCGCCTCACCTCCGCAAACGCGCTGGAGATCCTCCGCGAGTACGACGTGGTGGTGGACGGGACCGACAACTTCCCCACCCGCTACCTGGTCAACGACGCCTGCGTCCTGCTGGGGAAGCCCAACGTGTACGGCTCCATCCTGCGCTGGGAGGGGCAGGCGTCCGTGTTCTGGGCGGAGCGGGGGCCGTGCTACCGCTGCCTCTTTCGGGAGCCGCCCCCGCCGGGGCTGGTGCCCTCGTGCGCGGAGGGCGGGGTGCTGGGGGTCCTCCCCGGAATCGTGGGGACCATCCAGGCCGCGGAAACGCTCAAGCTCCTCCTGGGAGTGGGCGAGCCGATGGTCGGGCGGCTCTTGCTTTTGGACGCCCTGCGGATGAGGTTTCGGGAGCTCCGGCTCCGCAAGGACCCCGAGTGCCCGGCGTGCGGCGAGAGCCCCACCATCCGGGAGCTGATCGACTACGAGCGCTTCTGCGGCATGCCGCTGGACACCCCCAGGGAGACCGAAATGGCGAAGGAGAGCGAGATCCCCGAGATCACCCCCACCGAGCTCAAGGAGCGCCTGGACCGCGGCGACCGGCTCACCATCATCGACGTGCGCGAGCCGCACGAGTGGGAGATCGGGAACCTGGAGGAGCACGGCGCCCGGCTGATCCCGCTGGGGCAGCTCCCGGAGCGCGCCGGAGAGATCGACCGGGACGACGAGGTGGTGCTCCAGTGCCGCTCCGGGGGGCGCAGCGCCAAAGCGCTGCAGCACCTCCAGGAGCTGGGGTACGAGCGTCTCTGGAACCTCAAGGGCGGCATTCTTGCGTGGTCCGACGAGGTCGACCCTTCGATCCCGAAGTACTGACGTAGTGCCGACGTAGATCCGCGTGGCCCCGGGGTGGCACGGCGCCCCGGGACCCGGCCCGTGGAAAAGGACGGGGG
>DATAAL010000509.1:0-4539 GCA_036260145.1 Longimicrobiaceae bacterium
CGCGCCGCCGCCGGGGCCGACCTGGGCCCGCGCAGCCCGGGCTTCTCGGTGGGCGGCACGGGCGGGGGACCCGGCCCGGTGCCCCTCGCCTTCGACCTGGCGCCGGGGGGGAGCCTGACCTTCCCGGTGCGCGGGTACGAGCCGGGAACACAGCGCGGCGACCGGGCGCTCAGCGCCACGGCGGAGTACCGCGTCCCGCTGGCGCTGGTGGAGCGCGGCTTCCGGCTCCTCCCCGTCTTCCTGGACCGCGTGTGGGGAGACGTCTTCGCCGACGCGGGGGGGGCGTGGTGCCCGGGGGAGTGTGAGCGGGGGTTCCGGAGCGCCCCGCGGCGGCTGCGTCCGCTCTACTCGGTGGGGGCGGAGCTGGGGGTGGACGCCACCGTGGGGTACTTCGTGGGGATGACGCTGCGCGGCGGGGTGGCGGTGCCGCTGAGCGAGGTCTCCATCGCAGGGGGGATGCCCCGCCGCCCCTCCCCCGAGCTCTACCTGCGCTTCGGGCGCTCCTTCTGAGAGCCGGCCGGCCGGGCGCCGTGGAGGATGTGACCGGATCGTGCATGATGGCGTCAAAACCCTGCCGGCGGGCACGCATTGGTGCCCGGTCGCCAACGCCTGAAGCCGAAGTCCGAGTCATGACCTGGTACGGTAGCCCGGCCTCCCTGCGCCGGCGGTTCTCCCTCCTCGCGCTCGCCGCGGGGGTCCTCTGCGGCGCGGCCGCGTGCGACGACCCCGCCCGCACCGATCCCGTCGCCGCGGTGGAGCTGACCGCCCCCTCCACCTTCCTGGACGTGGGGCAGACGCTCACCCTCTCCGTCACCCTCAAGGACGCCTCCGGGCAGGCGCTGACCGGAAGGAGGGTCTCCTGGAGCAGCAGCAACCAGGTGGTCGCCACCGTCGAGGAGGGGGTGGTGACCGGCCGCACGCCGGGGAAGGCCACCATCACCGCCGCGGCGGGCGGGAAGGAGGCCCGGGTGGAGGTGACCGTCGAGCCCCCCGTGTCCCGGGTGACCGTCGAGCCGGACAGCTTCTTCCTGGTGGTGGGGAACACCGTGAAGATCCAGGCGCCGGTCGCCGACCACCTGGCCAACGCGCTCGCCCGGATCCTCGCCGTGCCCCGGGACGCCGCCGGGGGAGTGATGCTCGGCCACTCCCTCCGCTTCCGCAGCTCCGACCCGGCAGTTGCCACGGTGAGCGACTCCGGCGAGGTGCGCGGCGTGGCCCCGGGGAGGACCACCATCGAGGTCGTCGCGGGTGCGGCCGCGGGCCGGCTCCACCTGACCGTGGAGCGCCCCTACACCCTCACCTACCTGGGGACGCTCCCCGGGCTGGAGCACAGCCAGGCGCGGGCCATCAACGAGCTGGGGCAGGTGGCGGCGGTGTCATGGACGGGGCAGTCCACGAGCCGCCGGGCCTTCGTCTGGGAGAACGGCCGGGTCACCCCGCTCAACCTCCTGACCGGCACCGAGCCGGGCAGCCAGTTGGAGGACGCCGTCGCCATCAACGAGCTGGGGCAGGTGGCCGGACTGCTCCGCGCCGGCAACACCCAGTCCGTCTTCCTCTGGAGGAACGGGCAGACCGTGCTGGCCCCGTTCCCCGGGGCGCGAGGGCAGGTCACCGACCTGAACGACCGCGGCGAGATCGTGGGGTTCTGGATGGACGACTTCTGCACCCGGAACTGCCGGGGTGGGGGCTTCCTGGTCCGCAACGGGCAGCTCACCCACCTGAGCAACTACGGGCTCCTTCGCATCCATCCGAACGCCGTCAACGAGGCGGGGCAGATCACCGGGGTCATCTTCCGGGCCGGGGCGGGGACGGAGTCCGGGCGCGCCTTCTTCCTGGAGAGTGAGAGCGCCCCGATCACCTTCCTCCCCACCAACGAGGTCGCGAGCCAGGGGCTGGACCTCGACGCGCAGGGCCGGGTGTACGGTGGCGACCTGGTGTCGAGCGGGACGATCCGGGCGTTCCGCTGGAGCCAGGGGGGAGCCCCAGCCTACCTGGGCGCCCTCCGGGGCGGCACCGTCAGCCACGCCCGGCGGGCCAACAACCGTGGGGTGGCGGTGGGGGACAGCAACTGCCCCGGGTGCCCGTCGTCGGTCCCGGTCCTGTATCGCGACGGGATGGTGGTTCGCGTCAACGACCTGTTCGCGGCGGGAGACTGGAGCTTCGAGGGGGTCACCGACATCAACGATCGCGGCCAGATCGTGGGCTACGGGAGGCACGTCCGGACCGGCGCCACCGGAGCGCTGCTGCTCACCCCGCCGCAGTAGAGGCGCCCTCCCCGGCACGGATCGTGAAGGGTCGGCGTCGCAGGTCGTAGCGGTACGGCACAACGACTTACGACGCAAAGGAGCGGACCATGGGCGGCAAGCGACCCGACCAGTACAACATCGATCCGCGCGAGGGCGGCGCAACCGACTACAAGAACCTCCCGCAGAAGGGACACGGGGGGAGCAGCCTGGACGACACGGTGGAGCTGGACCGGCAGGCGGTGGCGCAGGACAAGGCCGAGAACCCGCTCCCGGGGCAGTCGCGGGGGATTCCCGTCCCGGGCAACCACCCGGCCCCCTCGGAGCACGTCACCCGCGCCATGCACGCTGATGCCGCCGGGGAGTCGGACGAGCGGCAGCGCGAGGCGGAGGGGACCGAGGATCCGCGCGAGCGGGGAGTGGGCGCATGAGCCGCAACCTGGGCGGCGAGCCCACGGGGCCCACCCAGAAGGCGGGGGAGCCGGGCCAGCCCGGGATGCGCAAGGAGGTGGGGGGCGCGGACTCCTCGCGGCTGCACCCGCCGTACGTGAGCGAGAGCGTGGAGTCGGCGCCGATGCAGGAGGAAACGTCCAGCCCCGGCGCGATCCCCACGCTCCCGGCCAACGCCCACGGGGTGGACCGCTCGGAGATGACCGAGCAGCCGCCGATCCGCGAGGAGAGCATGTACGAGCAGCGGCCCGGGGAGAACAAGGACACCCCCCCCTCCACGACCGGCGGCCGGTAGTCACGCCAGGGCCTATTCGGAGCGGTCCAGAACGGTCGGGACCGCTCTTTCCCTTGTGAATGGTTTCACCAGCCTCCCCGGATACCCCCGCCAAGTGCCTGCCGCGGGATCAGGTGCGACTCACGGGCGGGACCGCAAGGACCGGAAAAACCCCTCAAAGTCTGCTCCAAAGTCCCGGAAACGAGACTCTTGATCCCCACATCTTGGGCCCCTACATTCCTGCTCCCCAACATCTAGTGGGGCAGGGGTCCTGAAGATAAACCGTGGTCCGCCGTGGCCTTGGAGCGGAATGGCCCGTGGAGGGCCGGGCGAGTTGACAGTACGGTTCCGTTCGACGCATCTCATCCCACCCGAAGGCTACTCAAGAGCTACGCTCCACGCGCTTCTTCCGGCCGTGAAGGACCGGAACCCCGGCCTCGCCGCCGGGGCGTCCGTGCCCCCGCGGGAAACAGCCGGGTACGGTCCTTGCAACTCTCGAAAGGGTGTCGACGCAAGATGTGGGGTGAGGTCCGGAGTGGCATACAATATGTAGTGGTGGGCAGCGGCAGGTCCCGATCATGATCCTTCGGCACCGGGCGACGTATCGCCCTGTAGACCTGTTAGACCTTTCTGCCAAGGAGTATCGATGAACCCTCCTGTCACCGCTCCGTCCGCGGTCGATCCGCGCGCCCGGGTCGACCTGCCGCCGGCCGAGTTCTCCCAGAACGCCCGCACGGTGCTGCGCAAGCGGTACCTGAAGAAGGACGAGGCGGGGCACCCGGTGGAGGACCCGGAGGAGATGTTCTGGAGGGTGGCAAGCGTGATCGCCGCCGAGGACGCCAAGTACGGCGCCTCCGGGGAGGAGGTGGAGGCTCTGACGCGCGAGTTCTACTCGCTGATGACCACCCGGAAGTTCGAGCCCAACTCCCCCACGCTGATGAACGCGGGGCGCCCGCTGGGGCAGCTCTCCGCCTGCTTCGTGCTCCCCGTGGAGGACGAGCTCTCCAACCAGGAGAACGGGATCTACGACACCCTGCGCTCCATGGCGCTGGTGCACCAGTCCGGGGGTGGGACGGGGTTCTCGTTCTCGCGGATCCGTCCGGCAGGGGACATCGTGAAGTCCACCACCGGGGTGGCGTCGGGGCCGGTGTCGTTCATGAAGCTGTACGACGCCTCCACCGAGGTGGTGAAACAGGGCGGTACGCGCCGCGGGGCGAACATGGGGATCCTGCGGGTAGACCACCCGGACATCGAGGGGTTCATCGACTGCAAGCAGGACCTGACGCAGGTCACCAACTTCAACATCTCCGTGGCGGTCACCGACGTCTTCATGCAGGCGGTGGAGCGCGGGGAGGAGTATGACCTGGTCAACCCGCGGACCGGGGGGGTGGTGAAGCGGCTGGACGCGCGCGCGGTGTGGGAGCGGATCGTCCGGAACGCCTGGCGGACGGGCGAGCCGGGGGTGTTCTACATCGACCGGGCCAACTTCTACAACCCGGTGCCGCATCTCGGGAGCTACGAGGCCACCAACCCGTGCGTCACGGGCGACACCCTGGTCTATACCGCCGACGG
>DATAAL010000510.1:0-4077 GCA_036260145.1 Longimicrobiaceae bacterium
GGATCGCTCCGCGCCGGCACCGCGGCTTTCGAATCCCGGTGTATCCTGCACACCTCCCGACGCCCGACCGGGTGCCGCCTCGCGCGGTCGGTTGCGGCGGATGACGGCGGTGGACGACAAAACCAAACCACGGCAGCACCACCATGGCACAGCCCCAGATCCAGGACCTCCTCGAGGCCGGTGTCCACTTCGGACACCAGACTTCCCGCTGGAACCCGAAGATGCGCAAGTTCATCTTCGCGGAGCGCAACGGGATCTACATCATCGACCTGAAGAAGACGCTCCGCCAGCTCGAACTGGCGCAGGAGCTCGTCCGCAGCGTGGTCTCGCGCGGCGAGCGGGTCCTCTTCGTCTGCACCAAGAAGCAGCTCCGCCCGATCATCCAGAGCGAGGCCGAGCGCTCCCACTCCTTCCACGTGACGGAGCGCTGGCTCGGCGGGATGCTGACCAACTTCACCACCATCAAGAAGCAGATCCGCCGGCTCCGCGAGCTGGAGCGCGGGCAGGAGGAGGGCTCCTTCGAATTCTACACCAAGAAGGAGCAGCTCATGCTCAGCCGTGAGCGCGAGCGCCTGGAGAAGTACCTGTCGGGCGTCAAGGACATGGCGCGTCTCCCGGGTGTCATCTTCATCGTGGACGCGAAGCGCGAGAAGATCGCGGTGAGCGAGGCGAACAAGCTGGGGATCCCGGTGATCGCCATCGCCGACACCAACGCCGATCCGGACGTCCTCACGGTGCCGATCGCGGGGAACGACGACGCCATCCGCTCGGTGAGCGTGATCACCGGCGCCATCGCCGACACCATCGTCGAGGCCCGTGCCGCGATGCCGGCGGAGGCGCGGCGCGCCTCCGAAGAGGCCGAGGTCACCACCTACTCCACCGAGACTGGCGCCGCCGCTCCGGCGGACCGCGACGAGCGCGGCGGGCAGAAGCGCCGCCCGCGCCGCAAGCGGCGGCCGAAGCCGGACGCGATCGCGAATGCGCGTGGTGGCGAGGGAGACGAGGGCGGCGACGAGGCGTAAGCGGCGCTGCAGACGGTCGGCAGGTTCCGGGGCCACCGCGGGAGACCGCTCGTGGCCCCTTTTTTCGGCGTGCGCCCGGCCACTTTCCTTTCCGGACGGGGCGCGTAAGTTAGTCGGGCCGGATCGTACAACGACAACAACTACCGGGACGGGTCAGTCAAATGGAAATCTCTGCGAGGGACGTCAAGGAGCTCCGCGACCGCACGGGGGCGGGGATGATGGAGTGCAAGAGCGCGCTGATCGAGGCCAAGGGTGACATGGAGGCGGCCATCGACATCCTCCGCGCCCGCGGCGCCGCCAAAGCGGCCAAGCGCGCCGAGCGCGAGGCCCGCGAGGGGGCAGTCGGGAGCTACATCCACATGGGCGGGAAGATCGGCGTACTGGTGGAGATCAACTGCGAGACCGACTTCGTGGCCCGCAACGAGAGATTCCAGGCGCTCGTGCGCGATATCGCGATGCACATCGCCGCGGCCAACCCGGTGGCGATCCGCCGCGAGGACTTCCCGCAGGAGCTGGTGGAGCGGGAGCGCGCGGTGTACCGCGAGCAGACGAAGGAGTCCGGGAAGCCCGAGCACATCTGGGACAAGATCGTGGACGGGAAGCTGGAGAAGTTCTACGCGGAGTCGGCGCTCCTGGAGCAGCCCTTCGTTAAGAATCCGGACATCACCGTCCGGCAGCTCATCACCGACGCCTCCTCCTCGACCGGCGAGAAGATCGAGGTCCGGCGGTTCACGCGCTACGCCCTCGGCGAGTGATGGACATGGGCGAGGCCCGGCCCGGCGCCGATCTCGCGTACCGGAGGATCCTGCTCAAGCTCTCCGGCGAGGCCCTCGCCGGAGACCAGGGGTACGGGATCGCGCCGCGCATCGTGGACAAGCTCACCGAGGAGATCCGGGCCGTCCACGATATGGGTGTCGCTCTCGGCCTGGTGATCGGCGGGGGGAACATCGTCCGCGGGACCACGGCGAGCCAGGAGGGGATGGACCGTGTCTCCGCCGACTACATGGGGATGCTCGCCACCGTGATCAACGCCCTGGCTATCCAGGACACCCTGGAGCGCAAGGGCGTGGAGACCCGGGTGCTCACGGCGATCCGGATGGAGCAGCTTGCCGAGCCGTACATCCGGCGGCGCGCCCTGCGCCACCTGGAGAAGGGGCGGGTGGTGATCTTTGCGGGCGGGACGGGGAATCCGTACTTTTCCACCGACACCGCGGCGGTCCTCCGTGGGATCGAGATGGGGGCCGACCTGATCATCAAGGCCACCAAGGTGGAGGGGGTGTACACGGCCGATCCGGCCAAGGACCCGGCGGCCGAGTTCATCCCCGAGATCTCCTTCATGGACGCGCTGACCCGGGAGCTGGCGGTGATGGACGCCGCCGCGCTGTCGCTGTGCAAGGAGAACAGGATCCCGATCGTCGTCCTCAACCTGCAGTCCCCCGGAGCGGTCGGCCGGGTGGCGAGGGGGGAGCGGGTCGGGACGCTGGTCCGTCCCTGAGCATTCGCCTCTCACACGGAATCCCATGCCCACCAGCCTGAACAACGCACGCGAACGGATGGAGAAGGCCCTGGACGCGCTGCGCCGCGAGTTCGCGGGCGTGCGCACCGGGAAGGCGTCTCCCGCGCTCCTGGACACGGTGCGCGTGGAGGCGTACGGCTCCCATATGCCGATCAACCAGGTGGGGGCGGTGACCGCGCCGGAGCCGCGGCTGCTGACCGTGCAGCCCTGGGACAAGTCGCTCATCAAGGCCATCGAGCGCGCGATCCGCGAGTCGGACCTGGGGCTCAACCCGTCCAACGACGGGAACCTGATCCGGATCCCGATCCCCCAGCTCACCGAGGAGCGCCGCAGGGAGTACGTCCGGCTCCTCCACAAGCTGGCGGAGGAGGGGAGGGTGGCGATCCGGCAGGCCCGCCAGCACGCCAACGACGACATCAGGCGGCGCCAGAAGGAGGGGGAGCTGTCCGAGGACGACGCGCGCAAGGCGCAGGACCAGGTCCAGAAGCTGACGGACGAGTACGTCCACAAGGTGGACGACCTCCTGAAGAAGAAGGAAGCCGAGGTGATGGAGGTCTGACCTCCCGGCCCGGCGGGAAGTGCAGGGGAGCTCCCCGGCGGTGGGGCTCCCCGCTTTCTTTCCGCGCACCCGTATCTTTTGACAAACCCGCGTGGCTCCTTAAGTTTCCGGCATGTCTTCCGACCTCCTCCATCAGATCCGGCTCCACGGGCACATCCCCCGGCACGTCGCCGTCATCATGGACGGAAACGGGCGCTGGGCTCGCGAGCGGGGGCGCCCCCGCGAGTTCGGGCACCGGGCCGGGATGGCCGCGGTGCGGGAGGCGGTGGAAGGGGCTACCGGCGCGGGGGTGGAGATCCTGACCCTCTTCGCCTTCTCGCAGGAGAACTGGCACCGCCCCCGGGGCGAGGTGTCGGCGCTGATGTCGCTCCTGGAGCTGTACGTGCGGCGCGAGCAGCGGGAGCTCCGGGAGAAGGGGGTGGAGGTCCACGCCATCGGCGACCTGGACCAGCTGGGACCACGCACTCGGCGGGCGCTGGAGGGGATCGTGGAGCATACCCGCGGGGGGACGCGGATGCGCCTCAACCTGGCTGTGAGCTACGGGGCGCGGAGCGAGATCGTCCGGGCGGCGCGCGCGCTGGCCGAGCGGGTGCGGGTGGGGACGCTCGCCGCGGAAGAGATCGACGAGGAGCTCTTCGCCTCGGAGCTGTACACCTCCGACATCCCCGACCCGGACCTGCTGATCCGTACCTCCGGGGAGTTCCGCATCTCCAACTTCATGCTCTGGCAGCTCGCCTACACCGAGATGTACGTCTCGCCCGTGCTCTGGCCCGACTTCTCGCGCGAGCACTTCTTCGGCGCCATCCTCGACTACCAGCGGCGCGAGCGGCGCTTCGGCCGCGTGCTGGCTACCTGAAGACCGGCGCGTGCCCCGCTCCGAGACGCTGACCCGCGTGGCGGTCGCGGGGGTGGGCATCCCGCTGGCCGTGGCCGCGGTGTACCTGGGCGGCTGGGCGCTGGCCGGGCTGCTGGCACTGGCC
>DATAAL010000511.1:0-3919 GCA_036260145.1 Longimicrobiaceae bacterium
GGCCGCTGAGCGCCGCGGTGCGGAAGGGGAGAGCCGGGTAGAGCTCGGTCAGGGTGGCGAGCGCCAGGGGGGCGGCCCGCCCGCGGAGCTCGTAGCGGAGCTGCGGGTCCAGCGATACGTTCGCGGTCAGCCCCGTCACCCGCGTGGGGGGAGCACTCCCCACCTCGTACGCCAGGTTCCCGTCGTCCACGCGCAGGGCGCGCGGAGTCCCGCTCACCGTAGCCGTGCCGCGGAGGATCCCCCGGAGCTGCTCCGCCCGCTCCGGCATCAACGGCGCCAGCGCCGCCAGCCGGAGGGGACGCGCCTCCACCCGCACCCCCTCCATCCGCAGCCCGGCTCCCCCGCCGACGGCCACGTTCCCCGCCGCGGCGACGGTGGAGGACTCCCCCCCTCCCCCGCTCGGGAGGAAGCTCCCCACCAGGTCGATGCGCAGGCTCCCGCCGCGCCCCTGCTCGACCCGGTCCAGGCTGGCGACGGTGCCCCGGATCTCCCCGGTGTAGGGGAGGTCCGCGAACCCCATCTGCCGCACCGTCCGCAGGTCGAGCGGCTCCAGCGCGATGCGGGTGTCCGTGAAGGCCCAGGGCCGGTTCCCCCCGGCGACGACCGCGAAGCGTCCCGAGGCACGCGAGTCGGGGGTGGTGACCACCAGGTCGGTGGAGGTCAGCGAGGTGCGGCCGGCGGGGAGGGAGCGGACCGCGAGCGTCAGCGTCGCCTGTCCCCCGGTGGGAACGGCGAAGCCCAGCCCTCGCAGGTCGCGGAAGTCGAGCGGCGCGGCGCGCAGCCGCACGTCGTACATCACCCGCTCCTCGGTGAGTCGGAACTCCCCCGAGCCGGCGAAGGCGGAGTGCTCCGTGCGCAGGTTGCGCACGGCGAAGCGGTACCGCTCCGCCCCCACCTCCTCGATCCATCCCCCCAGATCGGTCAGCCGCGTGTCGGGGTGGGAGACCACAGCGTCCAGGTCCGCCACCTCCACCCGCCACCCGCGGGTTCCCCCCACCCGCACCAGCGGGAGGCGCGCGTCCAGGTCGCGTACGCGGCGCACCTGCATCGTCCGTCCCCCGATGCGCACCAGCGGCGCCCCGCCCCGTGAGGCGAAGTGCGCCGGGAGGGGGTCCCCGGCCCGTACCGGGGTGGCGATCATCGCCCGCCCGTCCGAGATCCGCACGTCCCGGAAGTGGAGGGGGCGCGAGGCGTCCTCGGCGGGCCCGTTCCCGGCGAAGCGCACCTCGTTCCCGTCCGCCTCCACCCGGAACACCTGCGTCAGGTTCCACTCCCCGTCCGGGGTCTGGATCAGGCGGAGGTCGGGACCCTGCACGTCCAGCCGGTCGAAGAAGATGGCGCCGGTCCCGGAGAAGGCGGTGGAGTGGAAGGAGAGGCGCGCGCTCGGGGCGCTGAGGATGGTGTCCCCCGCGCGGTCCAGGAGGGCGACGCGCCGGAGCGCCATGCGGATGGTCCCGTCCGCCGACACGTCCTCCAGCCGGAAGGCGTCGCGGGGGAGGCGCAGCCGGTTCTCGATGGCGAGCGTGGCCTCGTCGATGCGGGCCTCGCGCACGTAGATCCGCACTCCCATCCAGAGCGCGAGCGCGCCCGCGAGGAGCCCCAGCACGAACAGGAGCGCCCCGACCGACCGCCGGGACGGGCGGCCCGTGGAGGTTCCCGGCCGGGCTCCACGCTGCATGAGCATCAGAACGCCTGCCCCACCGCGAGGTAGAACTGGATCCGGTTCACGAACTTGCTCCCCGGATCGTATTCGGGGTCGACCAGCACCAGCGATCCTCCCTCCAGCCTGTACAGTGGTCCGATCTCACCCGGATATGGGTTGTATGCCGCGTCGAACCGGATCGGTCCCACCGGGGTCAGGAAGCGGAGACCCAGCCCCGGGGTGATGCGGAACTTCGGGCCCCTCACCAGGGTGTCGGCGCCGCTGGCCCAGACGCGCCCTCCGTCGACGAAGGCGGCTATCCGGAGGTTCTCGCGGAGCACGGGAGCGGGCATCCGCAGCTCCAGGGAGGCCAGCGCCATCCGCGTCCCCCCCACCGCGAAGGGGATCGTGTCCGGCTCCTCCTCCTCGTCGCTCCCCGGACGTACCGCCTCCACGTAGACCCGGGGACCGAGCGCGTTCCGCTCGAAGCCGCGGACGCTGTTCGGTCCCCCCAGGAAGAACCTCCGTTCCGGCGGGATATACCCGCGGTCCTCGATCAGCCCCTCTAGGAAGGTCCCCGCCTGGAGACGGCCGGCGAGCACCCAGCCACGCCGGATCTGCCGGTACGCGGTGGCGTCACCGAACAGGCGGAGGTAGCGGTCGTCGGAACCGAGGAGCCGGGTGGCCCAGTCCAGTGTCGTCCGTACCTGGTACCCCCCCGTAGGATACACGTCCGACGCCGTCCGGTCACGGATCACCGCCGCCGACAGGAAGTTGGACCACCGGCTCTGGCGCAGCGTGTCGATCACCTCGGTGGTGCAGACCTCCAGCGAGAAGCAGAAGAAGATCGGCTCCGCCAGGGTGCGCCCGCGGGTCACGTTGACCGCCCCGCTGGCGAGCGTCTGCGGAGCGACTTCCCGGACCGCGGCCAGGCGCCCGCCCCGGGTGGTGCGGAGATAGGTCTTCAGCTCCGACGTCCGTTCGGCGAACAGGTTGAGCGTGGTGCTGGTGCGCGTCCCGAAGAGGCGCGGCTGCACGAAGTCGGCGGCCACGCGGTAGTTGAGCACGTTGCCGAGCGTGTCCCCCCGGAGCGCGCTGCACAGATTCCCCTCGAAGCCGGCGTCCAGGGGGGAGCCGGTCCCGATCTTGGAGAGCGACCCGGAGATCTCCAGCGTACGCCCCCCGCTCAGGAAGTTGCGGTCCAGGCGCCGGGCCTCGGTCCGGAGGCAGTCGATGGTCCCGTACCCCCCGGAGACCTCCGCCAGGTACTGCGGCGCCTCCACCACCCGCACCAGCACGGTGCTCCGCGCGCTGTCGGGATCGAGCTGCAACGAATCGGGGGCGATCTCCACCGAGGCGAAGTTCACCATCTGGAAGTCGTACAGGTTCCGCTGGCTGCGGTTCAGCTCGGAGGCCCGCAACAGGTTCCCCTCGCGGACGCTGAGCTGGCGTCGCACCGTCCGCTCCCCCAGCCGTTCCCCCCCCAGGACGACCACGCTGTCCACCCGCACGAGCTGTCCCGGGACCGCCTCGTAGCCGACGTCGGCGAGGTCGGCGATGGTGTCCAGGGAGTAGTTGCGGAGCACCTGCGCGTACACGTACCCCCGGTCCAGGAGGCGGGCGCGGATGGTGTCCGCCGAGGCCAGGAAGCCGTTGCGCCGGAAGGGCTGTCCCTCCCGGAGCGGGACGGCGCGCTCCAGGTCGTCCGGGGGGATGATCTCCTCCGTCCCCGTGACGTCCAGGGCGCGCACCGTGATCCGGTCGCCGGGGACGATCCCGAAGCGCACCGCCACGGCCTCGTCCCCCACCGCCTCCACCGCCGGGACCACGCGGGTCCCGTAGTAGCCGTGGTCGCGGTGCTCCAGCTGGATCCGCGCGACATCGCGCGTGAGCTCGGCCGGGTCGAAGCGGTGCCGCTCCCGCCCGAGGCCGAAGAGACACACCGGGAGCCCGAAGGTACGGCAGCTGCTGGCCTGCGTGGAGATCACCTTCCGCAGCGAGTCTTCCCGGACCACCCTCTCACCGGTGAAGGTCACGCTCTTCACCTCCCGCCCCGCGAACTCCGTGAAGCCGGGGTCGGGACCGGCGGCCGCCCCGCGCTGGGCACAGGCGGCCAGCGCCGCCACCAGGCAGAGCGGGACGAGCCGCGCCGCCCGGCGGAGCGCCGCGGAGGGGGAGTCTTCAGGATGTTTCGGCATGCGAGTCGGAACGCGTGGAACGGCGCCGGGGGCGCAGCGCCCGGAGCCATCCAGGATCATCGCCGTTCGCGCATCTAAT
>DATAAL010000512.1:0-5097 GCA_036260145.1 Longimicrobiaceae bacterium
GCAGGAACTACTGCTGCTACTGCCTGGCGGGTTGACGGCGGCGGGCAGAGGGGCCCTCTACCCGCAGGGGCAGCGAGAGCGCGACCACGGATGGAAGCGCCCCCGCCGCGACGAGCACGACGGGAGCGCTGGAGCGTACAGCCGGAAAGGCTTCTATGGCACGGTGGTCAGCAGCAGCGCGTTGACGAACATCGGCTGCGAGGCGCGCCAGAACAGCCGGAAGAGCGGGTCGTCCGCGAACAGCACCACGCTCCCGCGTCCCATCCGCTTGGTCACCAGCCACGCCCCTTCCTGGAGACGGGTGAGGTTCTCGGGGGAGATCACCCCCGAGATACGCGCCAGCTCCTTGGGGAAGTAGGCCACCGTCTCCACTCCCTCGGCGGGCTCGAAAGCGAGCATCCCCTCGTGCAGCGCGAAGCCCCGGTCGGGCCGGTTGTCCACTCCCGCACCCCAGGCGAGCGGGTGCGCGGGGTCCAGTCGTAGCGGGAGGATGGTCCCCGGCACCTGCCTCTGCCAGTCCTCGCGCTCCCGCTGCTCCCGCCCCGCGAGGTAGCGCTCACGGCCGCCCTTGGCCGAGTCCGGGTCCTCCGAGCGGGTCTTGATCTCCGCCATCGCCGCCACTGTCACGGCCGCGCCCGCCACGGCCACCAGCCTTCCGCCGCGCTCCACCCACGCCTTGAGCGCGTCCTGCGCGGGCTTGCCGAGCGCGCGCCCGAAAGCATCCGGAACGACCACCACATCGTACTGCGAGAGGTCAAGCTGCGGGAGGTCGCCCGCGAGGACGGCATCGAAGCGCAGCCCCAGCTCCTGCTCCAGGAAGTACCAGTAGGCGCCGAAGGAGGTGGCGCTCACCCCCTCTCCGCCGACCACCGCCACCCGGGGGTGGCGCACGGCCATCACGTTCTCGCTCCCCAGGTCGACCCCGTCCTCGCTGAGCCCGCTCCGCACCGGGACCGCCGCGCCACCCAGCCCCGCCGCGGCGACTCGCGCCTGCAGCGAGTCGTTCCCCCCGGAGGGGAGAAACCAGGTCCCCGCCGGGAAGCGCCGCCCGCCGAAGGTGGAGGGCTTGGCGAGCACCCGCGCCCGGCCGCCCCGCTCCAGGAAGCGGACCATCTGCGCCCCCACTCCGGGGCCTGGAGTCACCAGGTACCCGTACCCCGGGGCCGGAGGAGCAGGGCTGGCCTGCGTGCCGGCCGGAGCCGGTACCGGCGTCCACCCCGCCGCCGGCGTGGAGCCCACGCGGTACCCGGCGACGCCGTAGGCGTACGGGAGCGACCAGGCGCTCACGTCGTACGAGTACTCCGCCCTGAGCTGGGTCTCGGGCTGGAGGAGGGTAATCGCCAGGCGGCCGCGCGGCTGGCGTGCGCGGACCCGGTACGTCCCCGCGGGGAACTGGCTGCGTGCCTCGAAGCCGGGGTGCGCCGTCGCCCGTGCGCCGAAGCCCTGCGAGGCGCGCTCCACCTCGATCCCCTGCGAGCGGAGGTGCGCCACCAGCGCCTCCACGCGGCCCGGATCGGTCCCCGGGACCAGGAGGAAGTCCGGGGAGTCCTCCCCCACCGTCCGGTGTCCGGAGGCGTAGTCCAGGAGGAGCGTGCTCTTCCCGGCCGCCGCCGTGCGGAGGGTGGCCAGGCCGGCGGTGCGGTGGTGCTCGGCGCGTTCGCGGAGGGTCAGCGTGTCGCCGTCCTCCCGGCGGATCGCCAGCCCCGCGGCGCCGTGCCCGGCCTGCTCGTAGGTCATCCCGATGGCGCCGGTGAGCGAGGGCCAGGAGTCGCCGTACCCGGGGTAGAACAGGTCGAACGCCTCCGCGGTGTAGTACTCCCACCCCCGCGCGTCGAAGGCGTGGGCGTTCCCCTCACCGAAGCGCTTCCCCCAGCGCAGGACGTACTCCGGGTAGATGGGGTTGATGGGAGCGCTCGCCGGGAAGAAGAAGTACGACGAGTTGTAGAACATCTCGTGGAAGTCCACGTGCACCTGGGGGTTCCACCGGGTCCAGGTGGCCAGCCGCGCCCGCGTCTCCGGCTGCGTCCCCCACGACCAGTCGCGGTTCAGGTCGAACAGGTAGTGGTTGAAGCGCCCGCCGGGCCAGGGCTCGCGGTGCTCGCGGGACTGCGGGTCGGGGTCGGGACGCTCCCCGACCACCGAGTTGAACCACTGGACGTACCGGTCGCGCCCGTCGGGGTTGGTGACCGGATCGATGACCACCACCAGGGAGTCCAGCACCCCCGCCACCTCCGGCGCCCCGCGCGCCAGGTCCCACGCCGTCCACATGGCCGCCTCGGGAGAGGAGCTCTCGTTCCCGTGGACGCCATACGAGAAGTACACTACCGCGGGGTTGCTCGTGGCGATCTGCCGGGCGCGCTCCACCGGGGTCTCTGGCCGGGTCAGCTCCGCGTTGGCGGCCAGGATGGCGTCCAGACGGCGCAGGTTCTCCGGGCTGGCGATGACGAGCTGGAAGAGCTCCCGACGCTCGGGCGTAGTCCCATACGGCCGGTACTCCACCAGGGGCGACGCCTCGGCCAGGGCGCGCGAGTAGTCGCGCACGCCGGAGTACGGGGTGAAGTGCTCTCCCATCTCGTAGCCGAGGAACTGCGCCGGGGAGGGGGGCGCCGTCTGCGCGGCGGCCGTCCCCGCGGGGAGCGCGAGGGCGAGGAGCGCCGGCAGCGTGCGCCGGCGGACGGTGCGCTGGTACATTCAGGTTGTCGGTTGCGGGGGATGGCGTCCGATCGGTAGACCGAACGAAAACCGCAGCAAACCTATGGCGACCCGGCGACGGATGCAACCGCGCTGCTTGACACGGAGCAGACGCCGGGGGTAGGCTCCACCGCCCCCCGCGCCGAACGGCTGCGGGCAGGATCTCCGGTCTCCGAGCGAGGGAACTGCCGATGCGGAAGTGGAACGCGCTCCTCCTGCTGGGGCTGGTCCCGGGAGCGTGCGACCTGCTGGACCGGGAGCCCCCGGGCACGCTCCCCCGGGAGCGGTTCATCGAGGTGAACGTGGCGCTCCGGACCCTCAAGCTCCCGGTCCGCGACTCCATGCGTACCCGGGCGGACTCGGCCCGCGCCCGGGCCGACTCGGCGCGCGCGAGGACCGAGGTGCTCAGGAGGTTCCGGGTGACGGAGAAGGACCTGCAGGGCTACGTGGACGCCAACCGGAACGACACCCGGGAGCTGTCGGAGACCTGGAGCGAGATTGCGACCCGCGTCCAGCGAGCCGACTCGATCGCCCGCGCGGACTCGCTGAAGAAGGCGAACCCCGGCGCGAAGCCGGACTCGGCGAGGCGCGACACGCTGAGGGGAGCCGTGCCAAGACCCGCCCCGCCGACATCCGGCCCGCCCCCGCCGAACGCCTATCCGGACCGCAACACGGTGAGGAGAGGACCCGCCCGGCCGACGTAGGGATTCAGGGGGGAAAATCGAACCGGGCGGGCGACCTAGATCGATTGCCGGCCTGGTTCCCGTGGGCCACCAAATCGCCAGCAGTCCTATATGTCCGTTGGGTTGCTCAACTTCAGCAGTTCGATATCACGGGTGAAGCCAAGGACGAACAGAGTCCGGTTTCCGAGACGCTCCCATTCCAGTGACCAGTCGCCAATACGCAGGGCAGAGGCAAGCCAGATCACTTCCGATCCCTGCGTCGTCTGTTGAGCAGCCAGGAGTCGCTCCCGGATCGTCTTCTCCACCTTCATGAGAGGACCCCGTCGCACGATCCCGTATCCCCAGGATACGTGATTGCCTTCCACCTCGAACGTGTTGACCTTCAACTGCCGATTCGTCTCGATCAGCTCCGCACACCTGATCGCCGTCGCTGCAACCGATGTCCTGAAGTGATTGGACAGGTGCAGGATGCCCTTGCATGACATCCCAATCCGCTTGAGCTCAGACCAGAAGATCCGCCTGGGCATCAGGATCTCTACAGCGAGCATGTCACAGAGGCGCTCCAGCTCCTTCCCGAACCTCGGGCCCTTCGGTCCCGTGGATTCGAAGATCGCGTGGGCGATCTCGTGCGCGATGGTGAAGCGGCGTCTGACCAGTGACTGGTCCCGCGAGTAGATGATCTTGAATCCCTCGTCCACCCGCCGCAACTCGCCCGAATAGACCACGTCCTCCGCCTCGATCGCTACCACGTCGAACTGCGCGGCGACCTGCTTCAGGTCGACCGGAATCGTGGGACACGTCCCGAGTACCCGCTCCACGACGAGTTCGACAGCCTCCTCGACGGATCGAGGGTCTCCGGCCAGCTGCTTCAGCCGACGCGCCGCAGCGCTGGTCCAGCCATGTGCCTTCCGAGATCTCCCGCTCACCATTCGATCATGTTGACGGCTGCGTCGCCCTCCACCTGCCTGACGAGCTGTGCCCAATATGACCGGGGCGGCTCGTTTCGGCGAGCGTTCCGCGCACTGGCGGCTTCCAAACGGCGCTTTTCGTCACGCTTCCAGACCTCGACCCGGACGTAGGCCGGTTTACCCTGTACGGCCTGGAGGTAATCGTCGGGCGGTGATTCCAGGTTCAGCAGCTCCAGTTCCGCCTCTGCAGCCGCTTTCGGCTCGCCCAGGCTGTGCCAGATCTCTGCCGCCCTCTTCAAGTACGCCGTCGCAGCGGGCCGGTGTCCCTGCCTGAGAGCATTCCTCCCACGCTGCAGGTAGGCTCGCGCCCGCATCTCCGACCTTTCGGGATCGTTCACCCCCTCCCGATCCGTCACCTGCCGGTAATAACGGTCCGCGTTATCGTAGCTGCTCCGGACTGCCTCTAAATCTCCAAGCAATATCTGCAGGTCTAGGTAATCCTTGCTGGCTGGATCTCTGAGCCGTGTCTCAGCTTGGCGCACCGCCTTGTCAGCCTCTGTGAGTCTCCCGAAAGCAAGGTAGGTCCGACCGAGCAGGCTATAACAGTCACCCACCTCCGGATGATCCGGTCCGTACTCCGGCAACCGGGAAAAACACTCGATGGCGTCTTCCAGCAGCCCCACACTCTGGTAGAGCCGCTGATTCCGCTCGTTACCGGCAGGGAAACGCTCAGCGTCCAGCCTGTAGAGACGACCCATGCACTTCTTTCCGAATGCCAGGTTGATCTCGGCTCCGAGCTTTTCTGCCGTCTCTAG
>DATAAL010000513.1:0-3425 GCA_036260145.1 Longimicrobiaceae bacterium
GGGCCCCGCTCCTGTCTACCTGCGGTGCCACGCCTCCAGCAGCTCCCGCTCGCGCCCGGGAGACATCCCGGCCACCCTCCTCCTTTCCTCGGCCGGCCGGGCCCGGTCCCACTCCAGGATGTCGCGCAGGGTGTCGGCGAGGGGACGGAAGACGAGCCCGGCGTCCCGGGCGCGCGCGTTGGAGACCTTGCACAGGCCCTCCGCGCCGCGGGGAAGCCAGACCGGGATCTCTTCCCACACCCGCACCTTGTTGTGGTGCAGGAACTCCTCGTCCACCCAGGTGAAGCGGGCGTCGCTTCCGGAGATGGCACGGCACGTCTCCAGGAACGTACCGAAATGTAGAGGCTCTGCCGGGCCGTTCACGTTGTACGTTCCCTGCCGCCTCTCTTCCACCATTCGCACCACCCAGGAGGCCAGGTCCCGCGCGTCCGCTCCTTCCACGTGCGTTTCGGGAGGGCCGGGCGCAAGAACCTCCCCACCCTCGGCCACACGCCCTACCCAGTAGGTGTAACGATCCGTGTAGTCGTACGGCCCCATCATCAGCCCGGAGCGCACCACCAGTGCCCTCTCCCCGAACCCCTCCCGCACCACCTGCTCACAGAGCGCCTTGAGCGCCCCGTAGTTCCGGATGGTGACCTCCTCCGGATCCTCACCCCCCAGCTCCATCAGCGGCGAGTCCTCGTCCTTGGAGTCCGGCGACGGCTGGTAGACCCCCAGGGTGGAGATGAAGGTGTAGTGCTCCACGGCGTCCTGGAGGAGTCGGACCGAATCCCCCACGACGCGCGGGCGGAAGCCGTAGCTGTCCACCACCGCATCCCACCGGCGGTCTCGCAGCACGTCCAGCCCCCCGTCCCGGTCGCCCCGCAGCCGCTCCACCTCCGGGAAGAGCTCCGGGTTGGTCGTCCCGCGGTTGAACAGGGTGACCTCGTGCCCGCGCGACAGCGCCACCTCCACCAGGTGCCGTCCGAAAAAGTGTGTCCCGCCGAGTATGAGCAGTCTCATGTCGAATCAGGGTGAGGTCAATCGACGTGGGCGGTGGGGCATGGTCTCTCCACCGCCACCAGCGGTTAGCTCTGTGCTCCCGCAGCATCCGGGCGCCGAACATGGCGTCGCCGGGGGAGCGGAAGGTCAAGCGCTGCGGCGACCGGCCGTCCCGCGTCGGCCGGGATCAGGCGGCACGGGCGCGTAGGGCGTCCAACAGCTTGCCGTGGATCCCGCCGAAGCCGCCGTTGGACATCACCAGGATCACCTCCCCGCCCCGCAGCCGCTCGGTGACGTGGCGCACGATCTCGTCGACCTGCGGGACGTAGGCGGCGTCCTTCCCCTGCGCGCGGAGCGCCTCCACCACCTGGTGCGGGTCCATCGCCACCTCCGACGAGTAGCGCTCCGGGTGGAACAGCCCCGCCAGCACCACGTCCCTAGCCGCGCCGAAGGCGCGGACGTAGGCGTCCTGGAACTCGCGCCGCTGCGCCGTGTAGCTGCGCGGCTCGAACACCGCCACGATGGGGCGGCCGGCGTAGCGCTGCCGCGCGGCCTCCAGCGTCTCCCGCACGGCGGTAGGGTGGTGGGCGAAGTCGTCGATCACCGTGACCCCACCCACCTCGCCGCGCACCTCCATGCGCCGGCGCACGCTGCGGAAGGTGCGGAGTCCCTCCCGCACCCGCGCCGGGTCGGCCCCCACCGACTCCGCCGCCGCGATCACCGCCAGGCAGTTGCGCACGTTGAAGGCGCCCGCCAGCGGGGTCTCCACCACCCCCCACTCCTCCCCGTCGTGGAGCACCCGGAAGCGGGTGAGGTCGGCGCCGAACTCCACGTCCTCGGCCACCCAGCGCGGCTGCCGGCCCAGGGGTGGGCGCTGCAGGGTGGAGCTTGCCCCCAGCACCTCCGGGACCGGTGCCGAAGGCGCGGAGCCGGCCGCCTCATCATCCTCCCCACCCCGCGAATACGAGAACCCCTGCACGGGAGCCCAGGACCGGGCGGCCAGCTCCCGCACGATCGGTGAGTCCCACCCGGCCACCAGCGTCCCGTTCCCGGGGACCAGATTGATGAAGCGGACGAAGGCGAAGCGGTACGCCTCCTCGTCGCGGTAGATGTCCGCGTGGTCGAACTCGATGTTGTTGACGATGGCGGTGTCCGGAAGGTAGTGCCACATCTTCGGCCCCTTGTCGAAGTAGGCCGTATCATACTCGTCCGCCTCGATCACGAAGTACCGGGAGTCGGTGAGGCGGAAGGAGACGCCGAAGTTCTCCGCCACCCCCCCGATCAGGAACGAGGGGTTGAGCCCGGCCGACTCCAGCACCCACGCCAGGATGGAGGTGGTGGTGGTCTTGCCGTGCGTCCCCGCCACCGCCAGCGAGTGCCGCCCGCGGATGAACTCCTCCTTGATGACCGCCGCGGCGGAGGTGTAGGGGATCTTCTCGCGGAGGACGGCCTCCAGCTCCGGGTTGCCGCGGGAAATGGCGTTCCCCACCACCACCACGTCGGGGCGGGGGCGCAGGTTTTCGGGCGAGTACCCCTCGCGGTACGGGATCCCCAGCTCCCGGAGCTGGGTGGACATGGGAGGGTAGACGTTCTCGTCCGAGCCCGTCACCGTGTGCCCGGCGGCCCGGAGCAACCCGGCGAGCGACCCCATGGCGGTCCCGCCGATCCCGATCAGGTGGTAGTGGCGGGGCTTCCCTGCTCCCGGCTCAGTTCTTGAATCCATGCTGGCTTCCCGGTTCTTTCGGCGGGGACACCCGGGGTGCCGCACCGCACTCGTCCTCCTCGACACCTGCGCAGGTTATATTGGGGTTCCTGCACGATCCGGGCAAACCGATTCCCTTTCCCGAGAGGACCTCATGAAGTTCAGAGCTCTGCTGGCGGCGGGTGCGATGGTGACCTCGCTCTCCGCATGCCTGGAAGGTTCCACGGGCCCCGAGTGCGACGACATCAACCCGCAGGTCACCGGGACGAAGGGTGACACCACCACCCTGGCTTCCGGCCTCCGCTACGTGCAGACGCAGGCGCAGGTGGGTTCGGGGGCGACGGCCCGCTCCTGCCGTGGGGTAGCCGTGCACTACACCGGGATGCTCACCAGCGGCACCAACTTCGGCACCTCCCGCGGGGGAGCGCCGGTGCAGTTCACCCCCGGGCTCGGGGAGCTGATCCCGGGGTTCGAGGAGGGTGTCGTCGGGATGAGGGTGGGCGGGCAGCGCCGGCTGATCGTCCCCCCCTCGCTGGCCTACGGCTCGCAGGCGCGGACCGACCAGGCCGGGAACGTGGTGATCCCCGCCAACTCGACGCTGATCTTCGACATCGAGCTCGTGGCGGTGCAGCAGTGATCGACGGTCCGGCATGATGGAAACCGACCTGCTGGCCATCAACGACGAGCTGTGGGTGCCGAGCGCGGAGCTGGAGCTCCGCGCGTCGCGCTCCGGAGGCCCGGG
>DATAAL010000514.1:0-9061 GCA_036260145.1 Longimicrobiaceae bacterium
GGCGGACCCGCGGGTCCGCCCCCTCCGTTCATATCCGCCGCTTCCCGGTCAGAGCGCGAGGTCGCCGCCGGGATCCCGCTTCTTGAGGCGGTCCACGATCTCTCCGACCTCCCGCCTGGCGGCACCGGTCGCCTCCTCGTCCACCCGGATCTCCACCCGGCGCTTCCCCACCCCACCGTCGAGACGCACTGCGAGGTGGTCGCCCTCCTTCACGCCGTCGGGGAGGAGCCAGCAGGGGAGGTCCAGCGTCGCTCCGCCATCGACCTCCACCACCGCCAGATCCCCCTCGAAACGGTCGATCACCAGGCGGTGCTCCGCTCCCCCGGCCATCACCCCCTCCTCAGACTGCCGCCGCAACGCCGGCCCCGGCGAGGAAGCGCTCGGCCATCTCCACGTACTCGGCCGTGCCGATGTAGAGCGGCGTCCGCTGGTGCAGCTCGGTAGGTTCGATCTCCAGGATGCGCCCGGCACCGTCCGACGCCTTTCCGCCCGCGTGCTCGCAGATCATCGCCAGGGGGGCCGCTTCGTAAAGGAGGCGGAGCTTCCCGTTCGGAGACTTGGAGTCGGCGGGGTACATGAACAGCCCTCCGTACAGGAGGTTCCGGTGGAAATCCGCCACCAGCGAGCCGATGTAGCGCGAGCTGAACGGCTTCGCGTTTTCCCCGTCGATCCCCTTGAGATGGTCCACGAAGCGGCGCTGCTCCTCGGACCACCTGGCGTAGTTCCCCTCGTTGCAGGAGTAGATCCGCTGCCCCGGATTCGGGATTCGCATGTGGGGGTGCGAGAGCAGGAACTCGCCGATGGACGGCTCCAGGGTGAAGCCGTGCACCCCGTTCCCGGTGGTGTACACCAGCATGGTGGAGGAGCCGTAGACCACGTACCCGGCCGCGACCTGCTTGTACCCGGGCTGGAGACAGTCGTCGATGCATCCGCGCGGGTGGTCGGAGACCTTGCGGTGGATGGAGAAGATGGTCCCCACCGACACGTTGGCGTCGATGTTCGAGGAGCCGTCGAGCGGATCGTACAGGACGATGTACTTCCCGGTGGGGAAGCGGTCGGGGATGGGGATGAAGTCCTCCACCTCCTCCGAAGCCATCCCGCAGAGGTGGCCCGTGTGGTCGAGCGCCTTGAAGATCACGTCGTTGGCGAACTCGTCCAGCTTCTTGACCTCCTCGCCCTGCACGTTGACCTCGCCCGTCAGCCCCAGGATGTCCGCCAGCCCCGCCCGCCGCACCTCCCGCGCGATCATCTTGGCCGCGAAGGCAATGTCATACAGGATGTTGCTGAACGCGCCGGTGGCTTCGGGGAACTGCCGCTCGGCCTCGATGATGTGCCGCTCGATGGTGATGACCGGCTTTGAGGTCACGGGGTCCTCTTCGTCAGGTTGAATGCGTGCCGTGGGCGGCCCGCTCGGCCTCGCGGGCTTCCCGCTCGTACCGGTTGTCCCGGTACCCGCGCCGGAGGCTTTCGAGAGCGTAACGGACCGGGAAGAGCCGGTCTTCTTCCCACTGGCGGACGTGGGTCAGCTCGTGTACGAGCAGGTGTTGCGAGAGCCGGGCGTCCGGGTGCACGATGATGGTGCGGCCCAGGGTGACGGCATCCGCCGGGCCGTGCATCTTCCCCAGCTTCCCGCCGATGGCCGGGACCAGCCGTCCCTCGCGGAAGACGACACCGGGGGGGATCAGGTCTCGCGGGATCTCCGGGGGCGGCTCCACGCGCCGGCCGAGGACCCGCGCCAGGATCGCTTCCATCAGGCTCACGGGCAGGTGCACTCCAGCATCGCCGTCTCCTCCTCTTCCGCATCCCGGTCACGAGCGCTACGAAGCTCCCGAAACGGAAGTGGATCATGGCGCTAATCTTGTTCGCGCTCGGAATCGAGTCAAGCTTCCCTCCTCCCGCCACGGAAACTCCGGCGTCGCCCATCCAGGCAACGAAAACGGGCCCATCGCGAGGACAGGCCCGGAAAGTGGAGCCTACCGGGATCGAACCGGTGACCTCCTGCTTGCAAAGCAGGCGCTCTCCCAGCTGAGCTAAGGCCCCGAACAGACTACAAATCTATCGCATCCCGGCCGATTTCTCAAGGTGCCGTCCTGAGGCCAGGGCAGGAGTTCGGGCGGGAGAAGGATGAAGGGACGCGGGCTGGCGGAGGCCCGGTGCAGCGCAGGCTCCGCCGGGGTGAACGCCCGCCGCGTCTAGGCCGCGATGCGCCCTCCGCCGAGGACCACCTCGCCGCGGAACATCACCGCCGACTGGCCGGGCGTCACGGCGCGCTGCGCCCGGGCGAACTCCAGCGCGATGGTGCCGCCGGCGCGGGCCGCGACCCGCGCGGGAACGGCGGAGGCGCGGTGACGGATCTGCACCCGGATCTCCTCGCCGGGGGCGGGGGGCTCGGCGAGCCAGTTCAGCTCCCCGATGCGCACGTCGGCGCGGTGGAGCTGCTCCTGCGTCCCCACCACCACCTCCCGGCGCTCCGGGCGGGAGCCGATCACGAAGAGCGGGAGGCTGCGCCCCCCGCCCAGCCCCTTCCGCTGCCCCACGGTGTAGCGCGCGTACCCGGTGTGCTCCCCTACCACTTCCCCCCCGGGAGTCACCAGCTTCCCCGGAGTGAGCGCAGGATGGTCGGCGCCTAGACGCTTCTCCAGCACGTCCACGTAGTTCCCGGTGGGGACGAAGCAGATCTCCATACTCTCCGGCTTCTCCGCCGTGACCAGCCCCAGCTCCCGGGCCTTCTCCCGCACCTCCGGCTTGGTCAGCTCCCCCAGCGGGAAGATCAGCTTCGGCAGGAGCTCCGGGGGGAGCGCCCACAGGAAGTAGGACTGGTCCTTCTTCTCGTCCCGGCCGCGCAGGAGGACGGGGCTCCCACGCTCGTCCCGCCCTATGCGCGCGTAGTGGCCGGTGGCGATGGCGTCACACCCCAGCAGCTCGCCGCGCTTCAGCAGGTCGCGGAACTTGGTGTTCCCGTTGCAGCGCACGCACGGGTTGGGAGTGCGCCCGGCCGCGTACTCCGACACGAAGTCGTCGATCACGTCGCGCGTGAACTCCCTCTCCACGTCGAACACGTAGTGCGGGATCCCCAACCGGTCAGCCACGCGGCGCGCGTCCATGATCCCTTCCAGACCGCAGCACGTCTTCCCGTGCCCCTCGATCTCCGAGTAGCAGAAGGTCTTCATGGTCACGCCGATCACCCGGTGCCCCTCCTCCACCAGGAGCGCCGCCGCCACCGACGAGTCCACGCCGCCCGACATCGCCACCAGTACCGTGCGCTTCTTCATCTCCCCTGTCCTGCACAGTGCGAAAGTTCCCCGTTACTCCGGCGCGCCCGGCGGGAGAGAGCGAACGCACGCGACGAGATGCGACCGCGCTCTCACGCCTCCACCGGCGTCCTCAACCGCTCCACCACCTGCGGCACCACGGCGAGCACCCGGTCGATCTCCGCCTCCGTGGTCTCCTTCCCCAGCGAGAAGCGCAGCGAGGGAGCGGCCACCTGCACCGGGAGCCCCATCGCCGTCAGCACGTGCGACGGCTCTGCCGCGCCGCTGTTGCACGCCGACCCGCCGGAGGCCGCGATCCCCTCCAGGTCCAGCGCCGGGATCAGCATCCCGCTGTCCACTCCGGGGATGCAGGCGCTGAGCACCGTAGGGAGGCGCTCCGCCCCCGCCGCATTCACCACCAGGTCGGGGATCGCGGCGCAGAGCCCGGCCTCCAGCCGGTCGCGCAGCGCCCTCAGGCGGCGCATCTCCGTCTCGCGGTCCCGCTCGGCCAGCTCCGCGGCGACCGCGAACCCCACCGCCCCCGCCACATCCTCCGTCCCGGGGCGGAGCCCCCGCTCCTGGCTCCCGCCGTAGACCAGGGGGTGGAGGCGGGTTCCCTGGCGGACGTAGAGCGCGCCGACCCCTTTGGGACCGCCCACCTTGTGCGCGCTCAGCGAGAGCATGCAGACCGGGACGCGGTCCACCCGCACCGGGAGCTTCCCGAACGCCTGCACGGCATCGGTGTGAAATACGGTCCCCGCCTCCTTACATCGCTCCGCGAGACGCTCCGTGGGCTGGACGGTACCCACCTCGTTGTTGGCCCACATCACCGACACCACCGAGGGCCGCTGCTCTAGGAGAGCGTAGACCTCGTCCTCTCGGACCACACCGTTCCCGTCCACCGGGACCACGTGGAAGGAGCTCCCCGTGACCCGGGCCGCGGCCCTGGCGGTCGCCAGCACCGCCTTGTGCTCGATCGCCGAGCACACCACCGGCGACCTGGGCACGCAGTGGGCCCGCCCCAGGACGGCCAGGTTGTCGGCCTCCGTCCCCCCGCGGGTGAAGACGATCTCCATCGGCCCGGCGCCGAGCACCGCAGCGATCCGGGCGCGCGCGTCGTCCAGCGCGGCTCGCGCCGCGCGCCCCCAGCGGTGGAGGCTGGACGGATTCCCGAAGCACTCGCCCATGAAGGGGAGCATCGCCTCGCGCACCTCCGTGCGGACCGGAGACGTGGCTGCGTAGTCCAGGTAGATCGGCTTCATCGGCGTCGTGCCTCCCGGGTTCCGGATCGTTTTACTAAACGCCAGCGTGGATTTGGTTTCCCGACGAATCCGTCTGAAAAAATGGCTTGAGCGACGTGTGGGCGCCTGTTACATTGGGTCTCGGCACCCGTTTGTTTCCCGCTCCCGAGAGCAGTGATGATCCCTCCCCTCCCCTCCCAGCACCCCTCCACCTTCCGCTCCACCGTCCACGGCACGGTGTTCGGTAAACGGGCGGCGCACCTGAGCACGCTGGAAGCGGGCGACCGGCTCCTCCTGATCCCCGACCCGCCCGGAGAGGACGACCCCGCGGTGTGGGTCCACATCCAGGCGGGCGACCCGATCGGGCATCTCCCGCCGGAGATCAACGCCTGGCTCGCCCCCTGGCTCCTTCGGGGCGGAGCGGCGTCGGCGGTGGCGGTACGGGTGCGGGGAGCGGACGTCCCGAGCTGGAAGCGGCTGCTGATCGAGGTGCGGTGCCGGGGCGGCTAGCGGGATACCGGCGGTGTTCTCCGCCCCGGTGCGGATTATAACGCCGTCCCTCCTCCGCAACAAACCTGACGGCTTCGTCCCGCCCGTCGGCGGACCCGCACCCGCCGTACCCTCCCTGATCTCCCTCCACTGCTCCTGCCGCGGAGCCCCCGCGCGGCTCCGGTGGAACATCACGCTGACGGACACCGCACCGAACACCGTCATGGACGGTGGAGGCGGTTTGCGTAGTACCCCACGCGACGGCTCGCCGCTTGCAACGGTCCTCCCCCCGCGGCGTGCACGCCGCCCTGCGAAGCGAACTGAACGGGGGTGGACGATGGAGACAGCCCTGCTCGACCTCACGGCCCGAGCCGGTGGGTCGGCGAAGCCGGTCACGGCGGACCTCGCCTACCTGCAGACCGCCATCGTAAATGTATACCTCTACGGGGAGACGGGCGCGGGGGACAGGGAGTGGGTGCTGGTGGACACCGGGATCTTCGGGTTCGCGCAGCGGATCGCCGGGGCGGCAGCGGAACGCTTCGGCCCCGGAGCGAGGCCTGCCGCCATCGTCCTGACGCACGGGCACTTCGACCACATCGGGGCGGTCCGGCAGCTCGCGGAGGCGTGGGACGTGCCCGTGTATGCGCACGAGCTGGAGCTCCCCTACCTCACCGGCCGCTCCGCCTACCCCCCGCCCGACCCCACGGTGGGAGGCGGAGCCATGGCGGCGCTGTCCTGGCTCTACCCGCGTGGCCCGATCGACCTAGGTGAGCGGGCGCGGGCGCTCCCCGCCGACGGCTCCGTCCCCGGGATGCCCGGGTGGCAGTGGATCCATACTCCCGGCCACACGGCGGGGCACGTGGCGCTCTTCCGGAACGAGGACCGGACACTGATCGCGGGCGACGCCTTCGTCACCACCCGGCAGGAGTCCGCCCTGGCCGTGATCTCCCAGCGCGAGGAGGTCAACGGCCCGCCGGCGTACTACACGCAGGACTGGGCAGCCGCGCGGCGCTCCGTGGAGGCGCTCGCCGCGCTGGAGCCGGAGGTGGCGGCCACGGGGCATGGTCTCCCCCTCCGCGGCGAGAAGATGAGGGCCGCGCTGCACCGGCTGGCGAGCGGCTTCGACGAGCTGGCCGTCCCCGAGCACGGGCGCTACGTGGGCACCCCCGCCGTCGCGGACCGGAGCGGGGTGGTGTCGGTCCCGCCGCAGACGACGGACGACGCCGGCCGGCTGCTCCTCGGTCTGGGCGTGGCGGTGCTGGCGGGCGTCGCCCTGGCGACCGTGCTGAGGGGGAACCGGCGCTGAGCCTGCGCCGGGAAGCCGCGCGGCCTACACCGTCAGCGAGTTGACGTACTCCTCGATGTTGGTGTACCCGTCGCCGTCCCGATCGGCCGCGGCGTCGGATGGGTCGCCCGGGTTCAGCCCGCGGGCGCTCTCCCAGGTGTCCGGCATCCCGTCTGCATCGGTGTCGACCGGGGGAGTGCCGTTGCGGTAGACGGGGTAGCCGCCCACCTCTGACGGAGAGTTGATGATCCGCCCCGTGCCGTTCTGCACCTCGCTCACGATCCGCGCGTCCACGGCGTCCCGCACCGGGACCTTTGCCCCGGCATTGGCGAGGATCAGGTTGTAGGCGTCCAGCGCCGCCTGCTCGGTGATGGCCGGCGCGGCGAAGCGGGTGGAGACGGCGTACAGCGAGCCCTGGCTGCTGATGGCGTACTCCGGCCCGGTGTCCGTGGGCCGCCTCGGACCGATGTTCCCCTGGTAGTAGATCCCCGTGCCGTTGGACATGTTGGTCGCCACCGACAGCTCGTAGGAAGCCGTGGAGCTGGGGCCGCGCTTCCAGTAGTTCTTCACGAAGTTGGCGGTGGAGACCTTCTTGGCCTCGCCGAACTGCCCCGCGATCTGTCCGTAGTTGTAGAAGGCGTTGTTGACGATGTCGGCGTTCCGCACGCTCCCCTTGACGCGCGGGTTCCGCTGGTTGTTGTGCGCCATCAGGTTGTGGTGGAAGGAGATGTTGGACGAGAAGTCGCCCAGCAGGATCCCCATCCCGTGCGGCCCCTCCGGGTGGCAACTGTTCAGCAGCCCCTCGGAGATGATGCTCCACTGGATGGTGATGTCGGTGGTGGGCGTGTTGGCCGACGATGGCCAGATGGACATGTTCTCGTCGACGCCCCAGCTCGCCGAGACGTGGTCCAGCACGATGTTCTTCCACGGCCCGTTGATGATCTGAAAGCCGTCGCGGCTCCCGCATGAGGTTCCCACGCTCCCGTCGCCGGGACGGCTGCGGAGGTAGCGGATCACCACGTCCGACGCCTTCACCGAGATCTGCGAGCCGCGCAGGGTGATCCCGTCGCCCGGTGCCGTCTGCCCCGCCACGTACAGGTTGGGCGTGCGGATCTCGATGGGGGTGGCCAGCGTGATCAGCCCTCCCACGCGGAAGACCACGATGCGTGGCCCGGTGGCCGTCAGCGCCTCCCGCAGGCTCCCGGGACCGGTGTCGTTCAGATTGGTGACCTGGATGACCCGGCCGCCCCGCCCGTGGGGGGTGAGCGTCCCGAAACCCTGTGCCCCGGGGAAGGCGGGGATCACCGCCGCCGCCATCACTCCCCGCCCCGCCCGGGGAGCGGGTTCGTTGGGCGCATCCGCGCAACCCGCCAGCGCGATGAGCATACCGCCGATCAAAGGACCGTACCTGCGCATGTGACCCCTCCTACGTGGGGGTGGAACCGGCCGGGGTGCCCGGCGGAGTTGCCGGGGCGCGCCGGCCGGCCAGATGGTCCTCGCTCCCGTTGTTTCCCTTCCGCACGGAGGAGCTGGAACCGAGTACGCCGCTTCCGGATCTCTAATTTTGTTTCTTGCAAGAACATTATCACCACGCCGCCCCGCCCCCGGCCACACACGCTATCCGACAAGAACCCGCCTCAGCCCCGGTACGACGCGCCTTCCGGGCCGATCTACAAAACTTCTGTCGTGTAGAGTATGGTGCTCGGATGCCGTGAGGCAAGAGCCACGCTCCGGGGAGGGCCGGATTTGTTCGTATTCGATGCAATAGCGAGGCTATCGCGCTCCGGAGCGTCGGCAGCGGACTCCTCACCCCGGCGCTACGCGCCACCCCTCTCCCACGAGGGGAGGGGGAACGACGGCGGGATATCACCGCAACGTAAGCAGTTGCGTGAGGGATGCGAGCCCGGCGGGGCGAGACCCCGCGGGGTTGCTTCTGCGGGGTCTCGACTCCGTTACGCACGGTCGTATCGTGCGTTACGGAGCCGCAGCCCGACCCCCGCGCCCGCGGGGGGCACGCCCAGATCCTGTGCTTCCTCAAAGCAGTTCAGCAGGAAGAACGCTCAGCGCTGCTGCCGCGTCCCGTGCTGCACGTTGCGCAGGATCCCCGATTTCCGCAGAAGCCCACGCTCGCGCATCATTGCCGTCACCTGCCCCATCTCCTGCAGCAGCAGCACCTGCTGCTCGGGGGTGGCGATCGCCATCTCCCGCTCGATCTCGGTAAGCCGCTCCTCGAACGGGCGAGCCAGCAGGTTGCGGACGTTGGACTGAAAGAAGTCCTCCAGGTCCCCGAGCTGCTCTGCCTCCGGGTGATCGAGGAGCTCCTCCACCACCGGGATCGCCTCCGGGGGGAGGACCTCCAGCCACTTCCGCTGCGGGTCGCGGCTCCCCTCCAGCTCGACCAGCTTCTCGTAGATGGTGCGGTATACGGGATACCGGAACTCCTCCGGCCCCACCTCCCGCACCGCGCGCTCCACCCACGACTCGTCGCGCAGGAGGAGGAGGAGGAGGTTGCGCTCCGGCCCCAGGCTGGGGGCGAAGACGGGAGCCGGCGGAGCGCCGAAGTCCCCGGAGCGGCGCCCCTCGCGCCGGTCCCGGCGCTCGGGGGTCCCGCGGGGGCGGGTGTCGCGCGCCGGCACCTCGGCCACCTCGCGCTCCAGGGCGTCCTGCGGCACCCCGGTCTTCTCCGAGATGCGGCGCAGGTAGACCCCGCGCAGCACCTCGTCCGAGGCGGCACGGACGGTCGGGAGCAGGGCGTCGATGGCCCGGCGCGTCCCGGCGATGGAGGTGAAGAACCC
>DATAAL010000515.1:0-3955 GCA_036260145.1 Longimicrobiaceae bacterium
CGACTCCACTGTGGGGGACTGGAAGAGGGCGTGCAGGGGGAGGGTCACCCCGAGCTCCCGCTGCACCCACGAGGCGACCCTGACGGCGAGGAGGGAGTGTCCGCCCAGCTCGAAGAAGCCGTCGCGCACCCCGGCGGCCGACCGCTCCGCACCCCCGGCGGGGACCACGTAGGCGACCAGCCGCGCCCCTCCCGGCGCGTCCTCCCGCGCGACCACCACGGCCTCCCGCACCCCCGGGTGCTGCGACAGCACGCTCTCCACCTCTCCCGGCTCGATGCGGAAGCCGCGCACCTTCACCTGGCTGTCCACCCGCCCCAGGTACTCCAGCACCCCGCCAGGGAGCCAGCGCGTCAGGTCGCCCGTGCGGTACAGCCTCGCCCCGGGCTCCCCGGAGACGCCGTCGGGGAGGAAGCGCTCCGCCGTGAGGTCCGCCCTCCCCAGGTAGCCCCGCCCCAGCTGCACCCCGCCCAGGTACAGCTCGCCGGGGACGCCCACCGGGAGGGGGGCGAGCCGCGCGTCCAGCACGTAGACCCGCGTGTTCGCCACCGGCCGGCCGATCGGCACGCTGCGCCGCCCGTCCGCGGGCGCGCACGCCCAGTGGGTGACGTCCACCGCGGCCTCGGTGGGCCCGTACAGGTTGTGCAGCTCCACGCCGGGGAAGCGCTCGAAGAAGCGCTCCTTCAGCTCCGGCGGGAGGGTCTCGCCGCTGCAGACCACCCGCCGCAGCGCGATCGGACCCCCCGCCCCCGCCTCCAGGAAGGCGTGCAGCATGGAGGGGACGAAGTGCACCGTGGTGATCCGCTCCGCCTCGATCAGCGCACGGAGATAGGTGGGGTCGCGGTGCCCTCCCGGCCGCGCGAGCACCAGCCGTGCTCCGGCGATCAGCGGCCAGAAGAGCTCCCAGACGGAGACGTCGAAGCTGAAGGGCGTCTTCTGCAGCACCGCGTCCCCGGGGGTCAGCCCGTACTCCGACTGCATCCACAGCAGCCGGTTGACGACGCCGCGGTGCGTGTTCATCGCCCCCTTCGGCCTGCCGGTGGAGCCGGAGGTGTAGATGACGTAGGCGAGACCTTCGGTGTCGGGCGACAGCGGGTGAGGAGGTGCGACAGGGCGGGAGCGCGAAAGCGCGTCGGCCGCCTCGACCTCGCCGTTCCCTACCACGGCTGCTACCTCCGAGTCCGCGCGCATGTACTCCAGCCGTTCCGCCGGATACTCGGGGTCCATCGGCACGTAGGCGCCGCCGGCCTTGAGCACGCCGAGCAGGGCGACCACCAGCTCCAGCGAGCGCTCCATGCGCACCCCGACGCGCACCTCCGGGCCCACGCCGCGCGCGCGGAGAGCCGACGCGAGCTCGTCGGCGCAGCGGTCCAGCTCGCCGTAGGAGAGCGACTCACCCTCGAACACCGCGGCGACGGCGTCGGGCGCCCGCCGGGCCTGTGCCTCCACCAGCCGGTGCAGCGGGAGGTCGGCGTCCGGGTAGACCGTGCCCGTGCGGTTGAAGCCGGTGAGCACCTCCTCCCGCTCGGCGGCGCCCAGGAGGTCGAGACCGCCGGCGGGGGTCTCCGGGTCGGCCGCGATCCCCTCCAGGAGGCGGACGAAGTGCCCGGCCATCCGGCGCGCCGTCTCCGGCTCGAACAGGTCGGCGTCGTAGCGGAGGAGGCCGGCGAGCACGCCGTGGCTCTCCCCCATCTCCAGCACCAGGTCGAACTGGGCAGTGGTCTGCGGGATCGCCACCGGCTCCAGCACCAGCGGCCCCCGCTCCTCCCGCACCCCCTCCAGGCCCAGGGCGCACGCCGTGGCGCAGGGGAGGCGGGCCGCCTGCTGCAGGACGAACATCGCCTGGAAGAGCGGGGTGCGGTCCGCGCCGCGCTCCGGCCGGAGCTGCTCCACCAGCAGGGGCAGCGGGTACGCCTGCGCCGAGAGCGCCCCCAGCACCTCCGCGCGCTGGGCGGCCAGGAGGGCGCGGAAGGGCGCGCCGGGGTCCACCCGGGCGCGGAGCACCACCGGGTTCACCAGGTAGCCGACCACGTCGGCCAGGGAGGGGCGGGTGCGTCCCGACGCGGGGGAGCCCACCAGGAAGTCCTCCTGCCCGCTGTACCGCCAGAGCAGGAGCTGCCAGGCGGCGAGGAGCAGGGTGTACGGAGTGGTCCCTTCGCGGCGGGCCAGCTCGCGCAGGCGGCCTGCCACCGGGGCATCGACCGCGAAGGGGTGGGCGCCGCCGCGCCCCCGCCGCACCGGGGGGCGCGGACGGTCCGTCGGGAGGGCGAGCACGGCGGGGGCGCCGCGGAGCCGCTCCACGCAGGCCTCGCGCAGCCTCTCCCCCTGCGGCCCGGCCAGCGCCTCCTCCTGCCAGCGCACGAAGTGCGGGTACTGGAAGCGGGCCTGGGGGAGCGTCGCGGGGGCAAGGTACGCCCGGAGCACCTCGTCGAGGACGATCTCCAGCGAGCGGAAGTCGAGGACGGCGTGGTGCCCCGCGACGAGCAGGACGTGGTCGTCCTCCCCGCGCCGGAAGAGCCGCGTCCGGAGCAGGGGTGCCTCGTCCAGCCGGAAGGGGCGGTGCGCCTCCTCCGCCAGCCGGGCGCGCAGCTCGCCGTCGCTCCATCCCCGGGCGTCCTGCGGGTGCAGCGGCGTCTCCACGCGCTCCAGCACCTCCTGCACCGGCTCGTCCCCCGCGATGCGGGTACGCAGCGCCGCGTGCCGGCCCACCACCTCGCCCAGCGCCCGGGCGAGCAGGGCCCCGTCCAGCGGACCGCGCAGCCGGACGGCCACGGCCAGGCTGTAGGCAGCGCTCTCCGGGTCCATGCGGTGCAGGAACCAGAGCGCGCGCTGCCCGGGGGAGAGGGGGAGGATCCCCATCGGGACCGGCTCCGTCCCCGGTTCCGGCGCGTCCCGCTCCGCCAGCCCGGCCCGCGCCGACAGCCGGTCCGCGAGCTCCGCGACGGTGCACGGCTCCAGGAGCCAGGAGGGGTCCGGCGCCACCCCCAGCGCCTCCTCCAGCCGCGCGGCCAGGTGCGCCGCGGTGAGCGAGTCGAGCCCCAGCGCGGCGAGCGGGAGCGCCGCATCCACCGCCGCGGGGTCCAGGTGGAGGACGCGCGCCGCCTCCGCCCTGAGCAGCGCCTCGGTCACGTCTCCCGCGACCCGTGGTGCTTCCGCCCCGGCGGGCGCGGCCCCCGGGGCGGCGAGCACGCTGCTCCCCACCGGGTCGAGCGCCCCGCACAGGTAGTCGCGCCGGCACGCGTGGCGCTGCACCTTGCCGCTGGAGGTCTTCGGGAGGGTGGAGGGACGGATCAGGACGACCGCGTGCACCTGGGCCTCGTGCGCCGCCGCGACCTCCTCCCGGATCCGCCTGGCGACCTCGTCCGTGTCCAGCGAGCGGAGCGCGGTGCGCCGCACCTCGTGCACCACCACCAGCCGCTCCTCGCCGTCCACCTCCACGGAGAAGGCGGCGCCGCCCCCCGGCTGGAGCGCCGGGTGGCTCGCCCCCGCCGTGGCCTCGACGTCCTGCGGGTACAGGTTACGCCCGCGGAGGATGATCAGGTCCTTCACCCTCCCGGTCACGAAGAGCTCGCCTCCGTCCAGGAAGCCCAGGTCGCCGGTGCGCAGGAAGGGACCCTCGCCGTCCGCCAGCCACGCGGCGAAGGTCCCCTCGCTCTCCTCCGGCCGCCCCCAGTACCCCCCGGCCACGTGCGGCCCGGCCACCCAGACCTCCCCCACCTCCCCGGGCGCGCAGACCGTCCCCTCCTCCGCGCGGACCACCTCGACGCGCGAGCCGGGCCAGGGGAAGCCGCACCCCACGAGCGGCGCCGCCCCGGCGCCGTCCGCGGGGACAGCGACGCCGCGGCCGCGCTCCAGCGCCGCCGCCTGGAAGGCGCGCACCACGGCGGGCCGGCCCGCGCGCCCGCCGGTCACGAACAGGGTGGCCTCCGCCAGCCCGTAGCACGGGTAGACGGCGCTG
>DATAAL010000516.1:0-2024 GCA_036260145.1 Longimicrobiaceae bacterium
GCCGGGCCTCAGAATGACAGGGAAAAGAGGGGCCGGACGCGGACGTCCGGCCCCTCCTTCGCTTCGGTGTGCCCAGCATGAACAGTGGTCAGGAGGTGGAAGTCCTCCCGGAACTTGGTCGTAGGGACCGAAGCGAGCCGCAAGGCGCCGACCGCGAGGGGAGCGCTGAAAGAAGCGGGGTAGCGAACCCGTCGAGCCGACGAACAGAAACCGGATAGGAGGCGTCGCCGAGCAGGGCGAGCGGGCCAATGACCGCGAAGCTCTCACGACCAAGGCTCAGGCGGCGTAGATCAGGCGGTTGCGCGGGGACAGTTCCAGTTCTTACCCGGGGAGGTCTCGCCTTGCGTCTGAAAGGGCGACGTGCGGCGGCAGTCAGCACCGCGCGGAGCGAGAAGTCAGCAGAGGCCGTAGTAGCCAGGATCGTGGGCCAGCATGGTGAAGTCCCCAACCGCGCCTGGCGAAGGGCCGAACGGAGAGGAGAGCGAAACGACGTTGCGTCTCGGGAAGGCAGCGCACCAGATGACCATGCAGATGGAGCTCCCGCTGGAGGATAGGGGTGAAGCCCCGAACGTACGGCGGAGCGGTGAAGCCCGACCGGCGGCGCAGGGAGACGAGCGCTCGGGAAGCGACTGCCTGATGGAACGGGTAGTCGAGCGCGCGAACTGCCTTGCGGCACTCAAGCGCGTGCGGAAGAACAAGGGCAGTCCGGGCATCGATGGGATGCGTGTGGAGGAGTTGCCTGACTACCTGCGGGAGAACTGGGAGCGGATACGAGCGTCCTTGCTCGAGGGAAGCTACCGGCCTTCGGCGGTGAGACGGCAGGAAATCCCGAAGGGCGGGGGAGGGGTGCGGCAGTTGGGCATTCCAACCGTGCTCGACCGGTTCATCCAGCAGGCGATCCTACAGGTGCTGCAGCCGATCTTCGATCCCACGTTTTCAGAGCGCAGCTACGGTTTTCGGCCGGGGCGGCGGGCGCACGACGCAGTCGATCAGGCGCAGCGCTACATCCAGTCGGGTCGGCGCTGGGTGGTGGACGTGGACTTGGAGAAGTTCTTCGACCGCGTGAACCACGACGTGCTGATGGCGCGGCTGGAGAAGCGGATCGGGGACAAGCGGCTGCTCAGGGTGATCCGCCGCTATCTGGAGGCCGGAGTCATGGCCGACGGAGTGGTGGTGGAACGGCACGAGGGTACGCCGCAGGGCGGACCCCTCTCGCCGCTGCTGGCGAACGTGCTCTTGGACGAAGTCGACCGGGTGCTGGAGAAGAGCGGGCACGCTTTCGTGCGCTACGCGGATGACTGCAACGTGTACGTGCGGTCGAAGCGGGCGGGCGAGCGTGTGATGGAGCACCTCCGGGCGCTCTATGCGAAGCTCCGGCTCAAGGTCAACGAAGACAAGAGCGCGGTGGCGCGTGCGTGGGACCGCACGTTTCTGGGCTACAGCTTCTGGGTAGCCGGAGGACGGGTGGTGAAGCGCCGCGTCGCGCCGAAGGCTCTGGAGGACTTCAAGCAGCGCATCCGGCAGATCACGAGCCGGAACGGAGGGAGGTCGCTGGGAAAGGTCGTGGGGGAGCTACGGATGTACCTGCTGGGATGGAAGGCCTACTTCCGGCTGGCGGACACACCCGGGGTCTTTCATGCCCTCGACCAGTGGATCGCCCGAAGACTGCGACTGGTGCAGCTCAAGCAATGGAAGCGTGGGCGGACGGCCTACCGGGAGATGAGAACTCGGGGAGTGCCCGAATGGCTTGCCCGGAAAGCCGCCCGCTTCACGCGCCACTGGTGGAGGCTGACCAGCCACGGAGCGCTGAACACCGCCCTGCCGGGGAAGCTCTTCGAGCAAATGGGCCTGCCCCGGCTCCAACCGCTCTGACCTCAACTTTCCGAACCGCCGGATGCGGACCCGCATGTCCGGTGGTGTGGGAGGGGTGCAGCCGGAATCACCGGCTGCCCCCTATCCCGATCCACGAGCGTGGCGAGTGGCTGGAGACACTCGCTGAAAACACGGAAAGCCTCGCATACCAC
>DATAAL010000517.1:0-9139 GCA_036260145.1 Longimicrobiaceae bacterium
GCAGGTTGCTCACGTGTTACGCACCCGTTCGCCACTCCCCCGCTCCCCGAAGGGAACGAGAGCGTTCGACTTGCATGTGTTAAGCGCGCCGCCAGCGTTCGTCCTGAGCCAGGATCAAACTCTCCATGAGTTGAACTGCTCTGTTCGAACACGTTTCCGTGCTCGGAAATTTACCGTTGACGGATCCTCTCGTGCTCACGCGCTCGCGCGCGCTGCACCAGTCCGGGAGAAGGTCTGCCCCCGAACGAGGCCCACACAGACATCCAAACCTCGATTGTCAATCAACTTAGCGCGGGCACCGCCCACGCGAGACAGACGTTTAATTTAACCACTCAGGGTTCGTCCGTCAACCTCTTGCCAGTCCCTGCGATGAGTACGAACAGGACCGAACAAGAGGGGAAAATCTAGGACACCACGGCGAAATCGTCAAGGGACGCCACTACAGCTCCTCGTCCTCACCCCAGTCCTCGTCGTCGCCCCAGTCCTCGTCTTCGTCGTCCCATTCGTCGTCCTCGTCGTCCCACTCGTCGTCCTCGTCCCAGTCGCCCTCCTCGTCCCAGTCGTCTTCCCCGTCGCCCTCCCAGGCGTCGTCTTCCTCGTCTTCGAAGCGGGCGACCAGCAGGTCCTCCAGGTCGATCGCGTCGCCGCTCACCGGCCCCGCCATCACGTCCGTCATTCCGAAGTCTCCTGTCAACAGGGAAGAAGAGGTCGTCGGACAACTGGACGGCAAACCGGGTGCCGACCACAGGCCGATTCGCGGCAATAGTACAACGCTGTCCGGAAGTGTCAAGCCCCGCGGAGGAGGTCCTCCGCGGGGCTCGATCATCCCGCCGCGATGCGGATACCGCGCTCAGGCGGTGGCGCGGGACGCCTTCTTCCGGTCGCTGGCGTTCAGCAGGCGCTTGCGGAGCCGGATGGACTTCGGCGTCACCTCGATCAGCTCGTCGTCGGCGATGTATCCCATGGCGTCTTCCAGCGTCATCTGCCGCGGCGGCTCCAGAAGGATGTTGTCGTCGCTCCCCGAGGCGCGCATGTTCGTCAGCTTCTTCCCCTTGCTGACGTTGACCTCCATGTCGCCCGTGCGCGAGTTCTCCCCGACGATCATCCCCTCGTACACCTGCACCCCCGGCTCGATGAAGAAGGTGGAGCGCTCCTGCAGGTTCCCTAGCGCGTAGGCGATGCTCTCCCCGTTCACCATGCTCACCAGCACGCCCCGGGAGCGGGTGTTCATCGGCCCCACGTAGGGCCCGTACTCCAGGAAGCGGTGGTGGAGGATCCCTTCACCCCGCGTGTCGGTGAGGAACTCGGGGCGATACCCGAAGAGCCCGCGCGCCGGGACCCTGTAGACCAGGCGGACCAGCCCGCCTCCGGGGTTCTTCATCTCCAGCATCTCGCCGCGCCGCTGGCCCAGCTTCTCGATCACGGGCCCCATCAGCCCCTCGGGAACGTCGATGGTGACCTCCTCGTAGGGCTCCAGCGTCTCGCCGCCGATCCCCTTCTTGAGGATCACGCGGGGGCGCGACACCGCGAACTCGTACCCTTCGCGGCGCATGGTCTCCATCAGGATCCCCAGGTGCAGCTCGCCGCGCCCGGAGACGGTGAAGGTGTCCGGAGAGTCGGTGTCCTCCACCCGGAGCGCCACGTTGCGCTCCAGCTCCCGGTACAGCCGCTCGCGAAGCTGCCGGGAGGTGACGTACTTCCCTTCCCGCCCGGCGAAGGGCGAGGTGTTGACCATCAGGTCCACCGAGACGGTGGGCTCCTCCACCCGGATCCCCTCCAGCGGCTCCGGGAACTCCGGATCACAGACGGTGGAGCCGATCTCCACCTCGGGGATCCCGGCGATGGCGACCACGTCGCCTGCGCTCGCCTGCTCGACCTCCACTCGCTCCAGCCCCTCGAACGAGTACAGCCGGGTGATCCTCGCCCGCTCGTGCGTGGCGTCGTCCCTGGCGCCGTGCTCCAGCACCATCACCGGCTCCCCCACCCGGGCGATCCCACGTTCGATGCGCCCGATGGCCAGCCGTCCCAGGTACGGGGAGTAGTCGACGGTGGACACGAGCATCTGGAACGGCCCCTCGGCGTCGCTGCGCGGCGCGGGGATCGTCTCCAGGATGGTCTCGAAGAGCGGCGTCAGCCCCGTCCGCTCGTCGTCCAGGCCGCAGACGGCGAAGCCCTCCCGTCCCACGGCGTAGAGGAAGGGGCAGTCGAGCTGGTGGTCGTCGGCCTCCAGCTCCATGAACAGCTCCAGCACCTCGTCGTGGACGCGATGCGGGTCGGCGTCGCCGCGGTCGATCTTGTTGATGACCACCACGGGCTGCAGCCCCAGCTCCAGCGCCTTGCGGGTCACGAAGCGGGTCTGCGGCATCGGCCCCTCGGCGGCGTCCACCAGGAGGATCACGCCGTCCACCATGCGGAGGATGCGCTCCACCTCGCCCCCGAAGTCGGAGTGACCGGGGGTGTCGACGATGTTGACCTTGGTTTCGCCCCAGCGGACCGAGAGGTTCTTGGCGAGGATGGTGATGCCACGCTCCCGCTCCAGCGGGTTGGAGTCCATCACCCGCTCCTGGACCTGCTGGTTCTCGCGGAACGTGCCCGCCTGGCGCAGCATGTGGTCGACCAGCGTGGTCTTACCGTGGTCGACGTGCGCGATAATGGCGATGTTGCGAATCGACATGCTCTATGCTCCCGGACCCGGGGGTCTGGATTTCGGTGAAACCGCCGCTTCAAATGCAAGACGGGCGCCTCGACGGAGGTGCCCGCGCTCGTAAACAGCTATGTAAGATAATGAAAAATGAGGGTTTAGTCTACCCCTCTGCGCCGTGCTTCGCCCGCATCCGGTAGCCCACCATCTTGTACACCAGCTTGGCGGCTACGAAGTCCGGCGCGGCGTTCCCGCCGATGGGGGCCAGCTCCACCACGTCCACCCCGACCACCCGCTTCTCGGTGAACACCCGCCGCAGGAGCTTCATCGTAGGGTACCAGGCGGGCCCACCCGGCTCCGGCGTCCCGGTGGCGGGCATCAGCGAAGGGTCGAAGTAGTCCATGTCGAAGGTGATGTAGACGGTGTCCCCCAGCGCCTGCACCGCGCGGTCGATCCACGCCTCGTTGTCCCACATCTCGTCGGCGAAGAAGGTGGTGACGCTCCCTTCCCGCTCGCGGATGAGCTGGCGCTCCTCCGAGGTGATGGCGCGGATCCCCACCTGCACCAGATCCGCGCAGTCGATGCACCGGGCCATGACCGCCGCGTGGGAAAAGGGCGAGCCCTCATATTCCAGGCGCAGGTCGCCGTGGGCGTCGAACTGGAGGATGCTCAGGCGTTGCCCCCCCGGGAGCCGGGCGGCGTGCGCCTGCACGGGGGCGGTGGAGATGGAGTGCTCGCCGCCGAGCCCGATCACCAGCCGGTCGCCGGCTTCGGCGAGGATGGTGTCGTACGCCTCGCGCAGCTCGCGTACGGCGACCTCGGGCCCCGCGGAGCTCAGGTGCAGCGCCGGTAGCGTGAAGATGCCGACCTCCGGGCCCGGCTCGGCGTCCAGCTCCTGGTCGTACAGCTCGATGTAGCGGGAGGCTTCGATCAGGGCGGCGGGGCCGAGCTTGGTGCCACCCCGGTAGGAGACGGTGGACTCGTAGGGGATGGGGAGGATCACGACATCGGCGCCCTCCCAGGTGGCCTTCTCCCCTTCCAGGCCGAGGAAGTTGCGGGGGAGCTCCCAGGGAAGGTCCCCGAGCGCTTCAGGGAGCGATTTTGCCATCGGAGTCGGGGTCGGTGCGTTCCGGGTCGACGCGCGGGACGGGAGCAAATGAAAACCCCGGCCCTCGCGGAGCCGGGGATTATATCGTCGTGCCGGCCAGGACGCCAATGGCGCCTGCCGGTGGTCAGGCCACGTCCAGCGCCGGGCAGGTGAGTCCGTGGTAGGCAATGGTGACCCCGCTGGCCTGGCAGTCGGCGCAGATCCCGTAGATCTCCAGCCGGTGCCGGGTGGGGAGGAAGCCATGCCGGTGCGCGACCTCGTCCTGGATCCGGATCACCTCCGGGGTCTGGAACTCGGTGACCTTCCCGCAGTGGGTGCAGATCAGGTGCTCGTGCTCCGGCTGCTGCCCGAACAGGTGCTCGTAGCGCTTGAACCCCTCGCCGAAGTCGTGCTCCTCCACCAGGCCGCTGCGCACCAGGATCTCCATGGTGCGGTAGATGGTGGCCTTGCCGATCCGCTCGCCGCGCATGCGGAGCCGGGTCTCGATGTCCTCCACGGAGAGGTGCTCGGTGGAGTTGAAGACCACGTCCGCCACCACCTCGCGCTGCTGCGTGACCGGAAGCCCCTGCTGCCGGAGGTAGCGGCGGAAGAGGTGGATGTACGGCGACATCTCATGCTGCGGGACCGGTGCGGAGTGCGCGGCGTGGCTCATGGCACGATTCTCTGGCGGTCGTGTCGAGGAGGGTAGCTACCGCAAACAATAATCATTCTTGATAGTCCGCGTCAAGAACTATCCCACCTCCGGCGAGCAGCTCCGCCCACCGGCCACGCTCTCCCTCAACCCCGTGCATGCGCGGGACCTCGGTCTCGGTCCCCAGCCGCCGGAGCACCCCCTCGATCACCCGCTCCACCCTCTCCGCGGGGACCACCGCCTGCTCCACCAGCGAATCCACCCGCCGGATCTTTCCCCCCTTTCCCCCCACCGCCTCGTACCGGAGCGTCCACACCCCGCGCCGGTCCGGTGAGCCGCCATCCCGCTCCGGGTACACCGCCAGCACCGCGAGCCCGGTCTCCCGGTCGCCCGCCTGTCGCGCCGGAAACACCCACACCAGGTCGATGCGCTCGGGCGGGATCCGCTCCGCGGCCGCCCCGAGGGCGGCGGCGAGGTGGGGGCTCATCGTGGCCCCGGCGCGGCAGGTCTCCACCCGGCTCGCAGGCTCGCCACCCTCACCCGCATGCAGGGGAGGCGACCCTACCCGGAGACACGAGGCGATATCACGCGGGAACCCGCTCCCGCTCCTGCTCCGCCTCGAACGCCGCGGCCTCGATCTCCACGTAGTGCCGCAGCACGTGCAGGAAGTCCTGCGCGTTGGTGATGACGCCGAACGCCTGATGCGTCCCCCGGTCCTTGAGCTTGGAGACCACGAACTCCGAGGAGTCCACGCAGATGGTGGCAAGCGGCCGGATCTCTCCCGTCTCCTCCCGGTAGATGTAGGAGGGGAGCATGTTCCCGGTGGCGATGGAGTGCAGCGCCGTGGCGATCATGATGACCGCCGTGGCCCGCCGGGTGTGCTCCTTCATCACCTCCTGGCAGCGAATGGCGTCGGTGATGGTGTCCGGGAGCGGCCCGTCGTCGCGGATGGAGCCGGCGAGCACGAAGGGGACGCCGGAGGCGACACAGGCGTGCATGACCCCGTGCTCGATGACGCCCTGCTCCACCGCGGCCCGGATGGAACCCGCCTTGCGTACGCGGTTGATGGCCCGCATGTGGAAGGCGTGGCCGCCCTCCACCGGGACGCCGCGGCCATTCATCCCCAGGGTGGTGCCCATGGTGGCCGACTCGATGTCGTGCACCGCGACGGCGTTCCCCCCGAAGAGGACGCCGATGTACCCGTTGCGGATGAACCAGGCGAGGGTGTCGCGGCCGCGGGAGTGGAGAACCGCCGGCCCCACCACCCAGATGACGTGGCCGCCGCGGGCCTTCTCCTCCACCAGGACGCGGGCCATGGACTGGTAGTCGGTGGGCTTCTCGCGGGAGACCTCGGAGGACATGAACTTGAATTCGCCCTCCGGTCCCATGTCCGGGTCGCCCATCAGCCCCGCGGCGTGGACGAAGATCCCCTCGGATCCGTCCTCCGCGAACCCCATGGCCACCGGTTGCCCTGCGCCGACGTAGCGCCCCTCCAGGACGCGGGGGACGCCGTCGGGGTCGAGCACCAGGGCGGAGTCCATCCGCGGGTCGCGCGGGAGCTTCCACTCCCCCCCGATGCGCACGTAGGTGGGGAGGTTGGTGGTGGAGAAGAACCCCTCGGGGAGCACCCCGTCGGCCGGGGCGGGCTCCCAGCGCGCGTCGGGCGCGCTCCGGAAACGGGGCTGCTCGAAGTCGGGGCGGCGGTACGTGAACATGTACGGGACCGTTGCTGCTCGTTGGGGTGAGGGCCAGGCCGGGAAGCTACCACCCGTCCGGGTCCCGATCAAGCCGCGCGCCCTTTCGCGGAGCGGCGAATTGGACCACATTTTCCGTCTTTCGGTCACAGATGAGCACGACTGCCAGGGAGGCGACGATCGACACCACGCAGTGGACCGTGGAGGATTCCCGCGAGCTGTACAACATCGGCGGCTGGGGGATCGGGTACTTCGGGATCAACGAGCACGGTCACGTGACCGTGCACCCCACCAAGGACCCGGAGCGGGGGCTGGACCTCTTCGAGCTGGCGATGGACCTGGAGGCGCAGGGGGTGGGGCTCCCCCTCCTGCTCCGCTTCTCGGACATCCTCCGCACGCGCATCGCCACGCTCACGGACCGGTTCCACACCGCGATGCAGGAGTTCGAGTACGAGGGGGGGTACACCACCGTCTACCCCATCAAGGTGAACCAGCAGCGCCACGTGGTGGAGGAGATCGTGGCGTACGGGGAGGAGTTCGGGGTAGGGCTGGAGGTGGGGAGCAAGCCGGAGCTGCAGGCGGTCCTGGCGCTCACCGACCGGACGGACCACATCATCGTCTGCAACGGCTACAAGGACGAGGAATACATGCGCCTGGCCCTGATGGGGCAGAAGCTCGGGCACAAGGTGCTGATCGTCCTGGAGAAGATCAGCGAGGTGGACACCCTCCTGAAGGTGGCCGGCGACATGGGGGTGACGCCCACCGCCGGGGTGCGGATCAAGCTCTCCTCGGCGGGGGCCGGGAAGTGGTCGGAGTCGGCGGGGGAGAAGAGCAAGTTCGGCCTCACCTCCTCGCAGCTGGTGCGGGTGCTGGACAAGCTGGAGGCGGCGGGGGAGCTGGAGATCCTGAAGATGATCCACTTCCACCTCGGCTCGCAGATCCCGGACATCCGCAACGTCAAGCTGGGGATGACGGAGGTCTCCCGCTACTACGTGGAGCTGCGCCGGACGGGGGTGCAGATCGAGTACGTGGACGTGGGCGGAGGGCTGGGGGTGGACTACGACGGCTCGCGCTCCACCACGCACGCCAGCGTCAACTACTCCATACAGGAGTACGCCAACGACATCATCTACTCGCTCGCCGAGGCGTGCCGGGAGAACGAGGTCCCCATGCCGCACGTGATCTCGGAGTCGGGCCGGGCCCTCACCGCGCACCATGCCCTCCTCCTGATCAACGTGATCGACCTGGAGACGCAGATCGCCGAGTTCCCGGAGGACATCCCGGACGACTCGCACCCGCTGGTGCACGAGCTGGCGGCGACGTACCGGGAGCTGGACGAGCGGAACCTGCGCGAGGTGTACCACGACGCGACCTTCGCCAAGGACCAGATGCAGCTCCACTTCAACAGTGGGACGCTCGCCCTGCGCGACCGGGCCCACGCGGAGGGGCTGTACCTGGCGATCATGAACCGGGTGGCCAAGCTGGCGTGGAAGGACGAGGAGGAGTACGACGACATCCTCCCGGAGCTGAACGCGATCCTGGTGGACCGCTACTTCTGCAACTTCTCGCTCTTCCAGTCGCTCCCGGACTCCTGGGCGATCGACCAGATCTTCCCGATCATGCCGATCCACCGGCTGGACGAGGAGCCGACACGGCGGGGTACGCTGCAGGACATGACCTGCGACTCGGACGGGAAGATCGACCTCTTCGCGGGGTGGCGGAAGCCGAAGCCGAGCCTGGAGCTGCACACCTTCAGGCACGGCAAGCCGTACATCCTGGGGATCTTCCTGACCGGGGCGTACCAGGAGATCCTGGGCGACCTGCACAACCTCTTCGGCGACACCAACGCGGTGCACATCCGGCTCACGCCGGACGCCTACGAGATCGGGGACCTGGTGCACGGGGACACCGTGACGGAAGTTTTGAACTACGTGCAGTTCAGCGCGCAAGACCTGGTGGCGACCTTCCGGCGCAAGGTGCTCCGGGCGGACGGGCTGAGCCGCAACGAGGCGAACGCCTTCATCGCGGACTACATCGCGGGGCTGGCGGGGTACACGTACCTAGAGGGAGAGGCGTAGAGGCCAGGAGGAAGGGCTTTGAACGGCCTGTTTGGACGTGCCCCCGCTGGCGCGGGGGTCGGGCTGGCGCTCCGCAGGCCACGATCTCTGCCACCCGACATCGTGGCCCACTTCAGTTTCTGGAGAATGGTGTCCTCCGGGCCGAGGTCGGGACAGCGGCGCCGGAGACCATGAACAAAGAGGGTATGGGCGAAGTCGGAAAGCTCAAATGCTTTCCTGAGTCACTGTTCGGGCGTCATCCTCCGGAGAGCCTCGATATGATGCCGGTGGTTGGGCCGTTCCTTCATCCGTCCGTGCCGGCAAGTATCTCCCGCACCGCCTCCACCACCCGCGGCGCCACCTCGGCCGGGGCGCCGGGGACCAGCGCTCCCGACGCCTTGATGTGCCCGCCTCCACCGAACCGCCGCGCGATCCGGTTCACGTCCGTCTCGCCGTTGGAGCGGAAGGAGATCTTGGTCTCGCCCTCGGGCGTGCCGCGGAAGAGGAGACCAACCTCCGTCCCCTCGATGGAGCGCACGTGCTCGATGAGGCCATCGAAATCCTCCGAGGTGGCTCCCAGGCGCCGGGCGATGTCCCCGTCCACCACCATCCACGACAGCCCGATCTCCGGGTCCACGTGGAGGTTCGCGAGCGCCTCCCGGAGCAGCTCCAGACGCCGCCGCGGCGCGGTGGCGAAGAGGCGGCGGTAGACCATCTCCGGGTCGATCCCCTTCCCCATCAGCACCGCCGCGATGGCGTGCACCCGCGGCGAGGTGTTCCCGTAGCGGAAGGAGCCGGTGTCGCTGACCAGCGCCACGTAGGCTCCCAGCGCAACCTGCGGGGTCACCGGGTCCCCGGCGAGAGTGACCAGGTCGTACACCAGCTCCCCGGTGGCGGACGCGGTGGGGTCCTGCACGCCCAGGTCGCCCACCACCGCGCCCCCCGGCGGGTGGTGGTCCACCACTATGGTCCGATCCCGCGGGAGCCGCCCGGCGAGATCGCCGACCC
>DATAAL010000518.1:0-7883 GCA_036260145.1 Longimicrobiaceae bacterium
GCAGGTTGCTCACGTGTTACGCACCCGTTCGCCACTCCCCCGCTCCCCGAAGGGAACGAGAGCGTTCGACTTGCATGTGTTAAGCGCGCCGCCAGCGTTCGTCCTGAGCCAGGATCAAACTCTCCATGAGTTGAACTGCTCGTTTGAACAGAACGCAGGTTCCGTTCGGAATTTCACGTTGCTTCCCCTGAGCACCGAGGACGTGTTGCCTCTCCAGCCTCCCGAAAGAGACCGTGCTCCCGGGGCGCCCTTCACTCGCACCCCAAAACCCGAGTTGTCAATGCCGCGCAGGCCTCTGACCTGCCGATTCCTTCAGGACAACCACCCGGTCTCACCCGGGCCGCTGTGTCGCGCCCGCCGGAGCGAGCCCTTTAACTTAACCTCTCCGCCCCGCCCCGTCAACCCACCGGCCCACCTTCTTTTCCTGACTTCCGCCACGAGGAGCGATCCTCGCAACATCTTCAATCTATTCTGCTTAGGGGAGGTTCGTCCAGGGGGCAAACCGCTGGTTTGGCGGCTCCCCGGCCGTCCTGCCCCGCCGTTGAGCAAGAGCCTTGTATGATAACCCCTCTCCCCTCCCCCGTCAACCCCGATCGGCTTTCGGTTCGCGGAGGGCCCCTATGTTAAACGGGTCGTCTGGAACCGTCAAGGGGGGCCGGAGCGGGCCCGCATCCGCCCGTCGGCAGCGACACCACTTTTACTCCTCCCGGCCGGAGGGACGCCAAGCCCCCGCGGCATCGAGCCGCGGGGGCTTGGTGAGGGGTGAGCGACCGGACTTGAACCGGCGACCTCCAGGGCCACAACCTGGCGCTCTAACCGACTGAGCTACGCCCACCGCATATCGCGCGGCACAGGGCACCGCGCGAAGAGTGGTGAAATCTATGAAAGAAGTCGCAAGTGCACAAGTGGGCGGGTCGCCATGGGAAGGGACGCATGTTTGCTTGACTTCACCCCGGCCCCTTCTGCTTCATACGGTAGCGGTCGGTCTGGACCGGAGTGGACGGTGGCCCCGGGAGCCCCTGTCGCCCCGCCGGCGGAAGGGTGCCGCCGTGCCCTGCCCCACTCGTGAGTCGCTCCACCCGCTGCCTTCGCGGCGGCTGCCCCCCTCGTGCCGGGTCCCGCACCCGCGGAGCCGTGCATGCCCAACCCCCTGCCCGGGCCACCCGTGCCGAACATCACCTACCTCAGCTGGAACATCCAGAAGCTCGGCAACAACACAGGAGCCGCGAACCTTCCGCCGACCCAGACGCAGATCATCCGGTTCATCGCCCTCACGGTGCAGTATGCGAACGCCGACGTGGTGGCGGTCATGGAGGTGGTCTGCGGCCTCGGGGCGCAGATCATGGCCTGGCTGTGCGCCGAGCTGAACAACATGCCCGGGATGGTCGGCACGTGGCGCGGACGCGTCAGCTCGCGCCAGGATGGTGGGACGACGGAGGAATACATCGTGGCCTGGAGGGAGCAGGCTGGCACGCTGGTGCTGGACGACGCGGCGCTCCCGGGCTCCACGACGCTTTCGGGGGTGGTGGATGACCAGGTGCTGGAGCCGCTGTTCACGGCGATGGGGTGGAACACGCCGGCACAGCGGGAGCAGTTCTATTACGCACTGGCGGACAGTGGGTACATCGTGAAGGGCTGGTTCGGAGCTGGGCGCGCCCGCACAGAGACAGCGACGTGGCGCATGTCGCAGCAGAAGTGGGGCGAGCTGTCCGCCGCCATGCCCGGAGCCGCTGTCGTCTTCGATCCTGCGGGAACCCAGCCACCGGCCCCGCTCACCCCGGCACAGCTGCAGGACCTGGCCACCCGCCTGGTGGAAGTGGACATCCTCCGGTTCCTCAACTACGGCGAACGGTCGCCGTACCTGGCTACGTTCACCCTGGGCGCGGGGAAGCGCCTGACCATGGCCGTGTACCACGCGCTGGGCACCAGCGACCCGACCCGTTTCAACGCGATCAACGTGCTGGCGATGAGCCTTCCGCTGCAGGCGGCCGCGCGGGACGCCAACCTGCTGCTGATGGGCGACTTCAACGTCAAGGCCACGGAGTACGGGAAGGTGTGCGTCGTGTACACGCGCACCACGCAGGCGGGGGCCACGGCGTTCGGGCCCAGGATACCGCGGGTCGCGACCACGGTGTTCGCGCCCATCACGGGTGCGCCGCTGAACTGCGCGAACCTGCTCCCCACGCAGAAGACGTCGCTGATGGAGGGGTACTACCCCGAGGAAGTGGACGTGGACAACCTCCTGGCGAACGCATACGACAAGTTCTTCTTCCACGGCGCCGGTCCCGGACCGCAGGAGGTGACCGCGCCGCCCGCCGCCACCGTGGTCAACCTGCTGCAGGTGATCACCAGGGGCCAGCCCGGCTACGACGTGGACCTCGCCCGGAGCGCGATGATCTTCTTCCGCGCGCTCGGCGGGGCGCAGCGCATCGCGGATGCTTACTGCGGCGCCGAGAAGATGGTGGACGCGCTCCACGCCGAGGTGTCGATCCTCTACGGGAAGTACAACCGGGCGGCGAACGCAGCGAGCACCCCGGGCGCGGACGGCGGGCCGCCCCCCGCGAAGAGCCCCGCCCGGACCCGGCAGGGACAGGCGCTGAGCGAACTGCTCTCTGCCGAGCAGGATCTGGAAGCCGCCGAGCGCAGCCTGGACAGCCTGCAGCCGATCCAGTCGTTCCTGGAGAGCGGGGCAACCGAATGCGTCGGGGTGGGCACCGCGCTGGCCGTGTACCGCTGGGCCATCAGCGATCACCTCCCCATCGCCGTGACGCTCACCGCGTGAGCCGCCGATGACCTCCGCCGAATTGTTGGCCCAGCTCCAGGCCACCTTCCCCGCGGGCAGCTCGTCCGGGTACTTCGACGCGTCCCGCGTCGCCGGGGGCGAGTACGTCCCGCTGCTCTCCGGGCTGGGAATTCCGTTGACGCTTTCGCTCACCTCGGCCGACGGGTGGGAGATCGAGGGCGACGACGTGGTGCTGACGGGAACCTGCGCCACGCCGGTACTGGGTGTGACCGGTGCGCCGGTGTACTTCCAGTTCAGCCCCGCGGGCGACGACTTCGTCCTGCTGCTGGACCTATCGCTGCCGCAGGACTGGACGTTCGCGCAGTCGTTCGCGCTGCTGGCCACCGGGGTTTTCCTCCAGTTGCGGCTGGCGGGGTCGCCCGGGTCGGCGCTGGTAGTGGCTTCGGGACCGACGCGCGACCCGCTGAGGAGCGCCACCGGGTCCATCCTGTCGGTGAACGCGCCACTGACGTTCTACGGGGCGTTCGACGTCAACTCCAGCGGATGGAGCCAGATCGCCTGGCTCACCGGCGGGGCGTCCGGGATCGTTACCGGTCCGGTCGGCTACGCCGCCGCGACCGGCGCCGTCGACATGCAGCTTCCGCTGGCCACCGGTCAGGTGGACCACCTGCTGGGGTCGTCGGGCCCCTCGATGGTGCTGCAGATGTCGCTCTTCAGCGGACCCGACGAGGCGCTGGGCCAGTACGTCTGCGGCGTGCGCTTCGACACCGTGGTGGAGATGGAGACGGAGTCGGGCCCGGAGACGCTGGACCTGGTGGCCCTGCTGACCACGCCGAACCAGGGGATCCTGGACCTGACGGCGTCGGGGAGCGCGCTCTCATTCCCCACGCCCGGATGGCTGGAGCGATGGTTCGGCCCCGGGAACGGGATCGTGGACTCCCTTCCCCCGGGATTCGGGGGCAGCGCGCTGGTGCAGGTCAACTCGCTCACGGCGGGGGTGGGGCTGCGCAGCCACACGCTGGAGTACGTCTTCCTGTCGGTGGGGGCGCTCACGGGCGAGGTGTGGCGCATCTGGCCGGGCGTCATCGAGGTGGGCGACCTGTCGTTCCTGTGCTGCGTGTTCCAGCCGCTGGGCGACGCGCCGACGTACTCCTTCTCCTTCCGCGGGACCATGGCGTTCGGGAACGTGCCCATCGTGGTGGAGGGGCGCCTCCCCGCGCTGGTGTTCAACGGGCGGCTGGGCACGCCATCGGAGATCCCCACCGTCACCTCGGTCCTCGAGGAGGTGTTCGGCTCCACGGCGGGGGTCCCCGACCGGCTGCTGGTCAGCCGCCTGGACTTCGCGGCCGACATTCCGCAGTCCGCCTACTGGGCGGACCTGGAGCTCACCGGGTCGTGGGCGATCCCGTTCGGAACCGAGAACGCGCTGGTCTTCCGGGACCTCGCCGTGGGATTCAGCTACGCGCAGGGAACGCCGGAGGGGATGCTGCGTGGGACCTTCAGCATCGGGCTCAACCGCTTCACGGTGGAGCTCGACCTCGCCGCGGCCGACACCCGGTTCCTGGGCGAGTGGGTGGACGAGGGCGATCCGCTGAACTACCAGGACCTCGCCGTCGCCCTGGGGATGTACGGCCTCCCGTACCTCCCCGAAGGGATCGACCTGTCCTTCACCGCAGCGTCCTTCCAGCTGGAGACGGCGGGACCGTCGTTCTCGTCCACCATCGACTCGACGTCGTACGGCCGCGCCGCGATGGTGGCGGGCCGGGACGCGTCCGGCGACTGGGGCTTCATCTTCGGGATGGAGGTGCCGCTCGACGTGGCCGTGTCGCTGACCGACATCCCCGTGGTGGGCGACCTGGTCCCGGCCGGGATGGACGTGATCGCCCTGGATGACCTGCGGATCGTGGCCGCCACCACGGCGCTCCCCCTTTACACCGAGACCGAGGAGCTGGCGGAGATCTTCGGCGGGATCGTGAACAGCGGGCTGGTCCTGTCCGTGGTGATACGGATCGGGACGGAGTACCGGCAGCTCTTCTCCGTCCGCTTCGGCGGAGCGGACGACGGCTCGCAGTACGACACCCCGCCGCCGCCCCTGGATCTTCCGGAGGGGGTGGAGCCCCCGGAAGGAAGCACGCCCCCGGCGCCCGGCGCCACGACCCTCGCGGTCGCCCCGCCCGCCCCACCTACCTCCGCCTCGCCCGGGCCGCAGTACAACTGGGTGGACGTGCAGCGGGCGTTCGGGCCGGTGCAGTTCAAGCGCATCGGCTTCAGCATCACCCCCGAGTCGCGCCTCGCGCTCGCCATCGACGGCTCGGTGTCGCTCGCGGGGCTTACCATCGCGCTGACGGGGCTGAGCGCGGAGATGCCCCTCGAGTCGCCGTACATCCCCACCTTCGGGCTGGCCGGGCTGGCGGTGGAGTACGCGGCGGCGGGGCTGGAGATCGGCGGGGCGCTGGTGAAGGTGCCGGGGATGGACCCCGCGGAGTACAGCGGCGACCTGGTGCTGGAGGTGGAGCGCTTCGGTGCCCTGGCCTTCGGGTCGTACACCACGACCGGCGGCTCGCCCTCGCTCTTCGCCTTCGTCTTCCTGGACGCTCCGCTGGGCGGGCCGGGGTTCTTCTTCGTCACGGGACTGGCCGGCGGCTTCGGCTTCAACCGCACGCTGCGCCTGCCGACCATCGACACCGTCGCCACGTACCCCCTGGTGCAGGGGGCGATGGGGACGCTAGACGCCCGCTCCACGGTGGACGCGCTGGACGCTTACATCCAGCCGGCGCCCAACGAGTACTGGTTCGCCGTGGGGATCCGCTTCACCTCGTACGGGCTGCTCCGCTCCTACGTGCTGGCCACGGTGTCCTTCGGCGCCACGGTGGAGGTGGGGCTGATGGGCGAGTCCACCCTCTCCCTCCCGCCCGCGGGCGAGGGCGAACAGGCGGAGGGGCCGCTGCAGCCCCTGGCCGAGGCCGACCTGGTGCTCCTGGTGGACGTGGCGCCGGCTTCGGGGACGCTGGCGGTGGCGGCGCAGCTCTCGCCCGCCTCGTACGTGCTGTCCCGGCAGGCGCACCTCACCGGCGGCTTCGCCTTCTACCTCTGGTTCCCCCCCTCTCCCCACGCGGGGGACTTCGTGGTCTCCCTCGGCGGGTACAACCCGTACTTCTCCCCGCCGGCCCACTACCCCGCGGTGCCGCGGCTGGGCTTCTCGTGGACGCTGTCGACGGAGCTCTCGCTCACGGGAGGGCTGTACTGCGCGCTGACGCCGGCCGTGGTCATGGCCGGGGGGTCGCTAAAGGCCGCGTGGTCGGGCGGCGGGCTGACGGCGTGGTTCACCGCCGAGGCCGACTTCCTGGTGCGCCTCCAACCGTTCGCGTACGCGGTGGAGATCGCCGTAACCGTGGGCGTGTCGTACAAGCTGGACCTGGGCTTCACCACCAAGACGCTCTCCGTGCAGGTGTCCGGGGAGGTGGAGCTGTGGGGGCAGCCGTTCGGGGGCCGGGCGTGGGTGGACGCCACCGTGGTCTCGTTCTCGTTCGACTTCGGGGCGCCGCAGGCCGGGCCCCCGGCGGACCTGGACTGGGCCACGTTCTCCGCCGCCTTCCTCCCCCCGGTCGGGACCTGCTCGCTGCCAGCCTCGTCGTGGAGCATCGTGGAGGACAGCCTGGGCGAACCCACGCCCACTGACTCGCTGGTGACGATCCACGCCCCGTCGGGGCTCCGCGGTACCTTCGCCAACGACCTGGGCCCCGTGTGGCGCGTAGACCCGTCGGCGCTGCGGCTGGTGGTCGCCACGCAGGTGCCGTCGAAGACGGTCACGGTGTCCACCGCGTCGCCCGTGCTGGTGGAGGGGAGCTGGAACACGGAGTTCGGGGTGGGGCCGATGGGCGTCGCCCCGGCCGACGTCTCGGTCTCGCTCCTCGTGGCCCTGTCGCGCGGGAACGCGCCGGACGACGATGCGTGGAGCGCGGCGGCGGTGACCGCGAACGTCCCCGCGGGGGTGTGGCTCTCCACCACGGCCGACATGGGGAGCGGGCCGCTGGTGGCCGGGGTGCTGATGGGGATCGAGCTGGTCCCCGTGGTCCCGGCGCCGGACGCGACGCTCCCGGTGGCCGTCGAGGCGCTGCTGGGCGACGACGCGCCGGTGCGCGCCTTCGCCTGGTCGGCCACGATGCCGGCGACGGGTGACGACTTCGACCAGGACGACGCGATGGCGGAGATGCAGCGTACCCTGGTGGACCCCGCGGTGGCCGCCACCCGCGCGTCGCTCCTCGGCGCGCTCCGCCGGCAGGGGCTGGCGACGGCAACGACCGTGGACGTGGACGACTTCGCCACGCGGGCCCCCGAGCTGATGTCGTCCGCCCCGCAGCTCCGGCTGCTGGGCGAGACGCCCGCCCTTTCCGCGTGATCCGGCCATGAGCGACACGGACGACGGCACCCCCCCGGGGGCGGACGTCACCTTCGTGCAGTACCTCCTCCCCGCGCTGCGCAGCGGGGGGGTGACGGTCACGGCCGCGCAGGCGGTGACCATCGGGGACCCGGTCCAGACCTTCGCCACCGCGCTGCAGCTCTCGGTGGCCGGCCCACGCTACCGGCTGGAGCCCGGCACGGTGGCCAGCGTCTTCCCCCCGCCGGGGAGCCAGGGGGAGTTCACCAGCGTCCTCCCGCACGTGGTCCTGGCCTCGCCCACGCTTCCCTGGCAGCGGACGCCGTCGGCCGACACCCCTGCCCCTGTCGCGGGGGCCGCAGCAGCGACCTGGCTGGCGGTGCTCCCGTTCTGCGCGCTGGACCCGCCGCCCGTACCGCGCGAGACGACGGTGGGGGAGCTGGCTGCCGCAGGGACGACGTTCTTCCCTGACCTGCCGGCGGAGGACGGGGAGCGCGACGAGGACCCGGTGACGGTGATCGACGTCGCAGCGGCGCTCTTCGCGGCCGTGGCGCCGTCGCTGGACGACCTGGACTGGCTGGCGCACGTCCGCCAGGTGGACGTCCGGGAGAAGCCGGTCGGCGACGCCCCCGCGACCTCGGAGTACGGCGTGGTGATCGGCAACCGGCTCGGGACGGCCGGGCAGGCGACGACGGCGTTCCTGGTGTCGCTGGAGGGGTGGGGCCCCTACCTCCCGGCGGCGGACGGGACGCCGAGCCCGCT
>DATAAL010000519.1:0-2790 GCA_036260145.1 Longimicrobiaceae bacterium
GGGGCGGCGTTTCGCTTACGGCGCGGCCTCAGTATCCGTCCCGGATGCGGATCCGTGCCCTCATCCCCCATCATCAGCGGTCGCGGTGGTGACGTGGATCACGATCGGGGGCGCCTCCTCCGCGTCGTACGGCCCGGCCACGCCCGCCACGCCCCCGGGGTGCTCCGCGAGCGGACGCTGGATCTCTTCCCGCAAGCTCCGCCGCAGCTCCTCCAGCGCCATCCGCAGGCGCCGCACCTCCGCCACCAGACGCGGCACGTCCTGGCGGGCGTGGGCGATGAACGCCGCGTCGCTGCTCCTGAGCCCCGTGGAGAGCATCCCTTCGTAGCTCTCCACCACCAGCTCACGGGTGCCGGCGCTGGAGATGGCCCGCCACCCGGTCCCCGACCGGCTGAGCTCCATCTCCATGCGGTGCACGTGGTAGAGCGTCCCGAACCGGTCGCGCTCGGTGCACACGGGCGCAGCGCCGCTCTCCGCGCACACGTAGCACCGCCCCGCGGGGAGGAAGGAGTACGGACCCTCCCCGGGCCGCAGCCCCGGGTTCACCCCGAAGCGCTCGTAGCGCACCCCCGCCTCCCAGGGACCGGGTGTGGCTTCCGTGGCACGGCGTTCGATCTCCGCCAGCTCCTGCGGTGTAAGTGCCTGCTCCATCGAGTTCTCCCCGCCCGGGCAAGGCTCGCCGACGTACTCCACGCAGGCTCAGCGAAAATCGCACCTGCACTCCTGGAGATCGTTTCGGGTAAATCTCTTGTGCGTCCACTTTGTCCACCTTACCTTGCCCGCCTGGAGCCCTCCCTGTCCACTCTCTTCCCCAGACAACCATGCCTTCGTCCCGGTGCGAGCCCCCCCTTCCGCCGCGCATTCCCGTCTCTGACGCCGGTGTGCTCCCCCACGACCACGTACTCTCGGAGCTCGACGCTCTCGGACTGAGCCGCCAGGGGATGCGGCTCCGCGATGCCCTGCGCCGGTTGAGCGAGTGGCAGGCCGGGTCCCTCGACGACGCGGCTCCGGCCCTCGCCCCTCCGGAGAGGGACCTCAGGGAGATGCACCCGGGGCTGCAGATCCCGCTGCGCGCGCTGGACCGGCTCCTCCGCGAGCCGGACCCGGACGACCCGACGCTGGAGGCGGTGGCGTTCGCCTGCCTGAACGTGGCGATCTGGGCGGAGGAGCGGGGCGCGCACCGCACCGCGCTGGGATTCCTCCAGGCGGCCGAGGACGTGTATCCGGACAACCCGTACTATGCCTACAACATCGGGCGGCTGGCGAGGAAGATGGCGCTGTACGAGGAGGCGGAGGCGTGGCTCAAGTGGGCACACTTCGGGGCCCACGGCGAGCGGAAGTGGGAGGTGGCGACGCTGTCCCTCTCCGGTCTGGGGAACCTTCACCGCCAGCGGGGCAACCTGCCGCGCGCGAGGCGCTTCCACGAGGTGGCGCGCCGCATGGCCAGGCGCCACGACCTGCGGACGCTGGAGGGGGATGCACTCTACGATCTGGCGATCATGAGCTTCGATTTCGGTGATCCGGCACTCGGGCTGGACTATGCACGCAAGGCGCTGAAAGCCTATGGGCCCGGTCACGGGCAGATCCACCACCTGGCGCACGATATCGCCTGGATCTGGATGGATAGCTTCGGAAGGTTCGAGAGCGCGGCTCGTGTATTTCTCGCGCTGCTCGATCACATCTGGCTACCCGCTACCAGACTCCTGGTGTGCGCGAACCTTGCGCGGGCTTCATCGGGAGCCGGGTGGCGTGAGGCGTTCGAGGAGATGTGGATCCAGACCTGGACAATGATCCGGAGCCAGGTTTCGTGCCAGGGCCACGCCGCGGCACTCGTTCAACTCGCCCTGGGTGCCGGAAACCTCGGAGATTGGGAGCGCGCCGGTAAGGCCGCCAGTGAAGCGTCGTCGATCGCGAGCAGACGCAGAGAGGAGCAGGTGCTGGCCGCGGCTAAGTCGATCCTGGAGTCGCTTCACGGCGGTATGATCCGGGACGAGACGCTGATGACGGTCTTCAAGGATCGGAAATACATGTCTTCACAGCCCGGGATGACGGAGGAGGTGGAGGAGTTTGCGGTACAACTCGCATGTGCGTTGAGGGCGCGGTGGGACGGTGCACCGGAGAGCCCCACACGCGCCTTTGTTCTGAACGGTCGCGCCTAATTCCCGGATCCTATCTGTCCCAGACCGCGGGAAGTGCCGGTGGAGTCCGCGCTGGCCGTGGTACCGCTGTCGGCGCCGGTCCAGGTGCCGTCGTTCAGTGAAGCCCGCGAGTCCGGCGCGATCAGGTCGGCGGAGCCGGAGCCGCAGGCCGCGAGGAGGACGAGCGCCGCGAGGACGAGGGGAGTGCGTAGGGTGCGCATGGGACCTTTCCTGAAAAGGGAAATTAGGGGGTTGCGGACGGGAGGGTGTACCCTTTGTCCACTTTTAATGTAATCACCCGGCCCCCCTCTGGCACCAGTTTCGTGATTTGCGCGGTGAGCGCCTCGCCGCACCCTCCGGGAGTCGTGCAACTGGCCCGGCGCTTGCGGCCCCCGGCGCGTCCGTCAGCACGCCTGCCCAAGAGCAACGACCAGGGGATCCGATGCAGCCGAAGATCGACGCCAGCCGGAAGATCGTGATCGAGGACGTCTACCCGGAGCTGGACTGCGGGCGCTACGCGGTGAAGCGCGAGGTGGGCGACGCCGTGGAGGTGTACGCCGACATCTTCAAGGAGGGACACGACGCCATCGCCGCCGCGGTGCGCTACCGTACCGAGAACGAGACGGAGTGGCGCGAGGCCCCCATGCGGTTC
>DATAAL010000520.1:0-3914 GCA_036260145.1 Longimicrobiaceae bacterium
CACGAAGCTCGTGGCGCACAGGTCCACCATCGCGTCGCCCTCCATCTCCCGCAGCCCCGCGCGCTGCGCGAGCTCGAGCCGTTGCTGGTGGATGTCGAGCGCCCGCGCCAGGTCGCCGCGCGCGGCGTGGAGGTTCCCGAGCGCCGCCAGGCAGCATGCCTCCGCCGTGGGGTTGCCCCCCGTCCGCGCCACCTCGATTCCATGTTCCAGCCACGCCTCCGCACGGTCATACTCGGCCGCGAGACGGAGGGCGCGCCCGAGGTCGTAAGCCCTCATGGCGTCGTGCGGATGGTCGAGCACGGCACAGAGCTTCTCCAGGAGAGTGTCCGCAGCCGGAGCACGGGCGAGGAGGGCCTGGACGAGGTCCCGGGCCATGGCGTGTACATCAGCACTCACGTCAGCCGGGGGGACGGGCTGGATACGTTCCAGGACCTCCGGGGTCTGCTGCCCGCCCTCGCAGGCACTCAGAAGCACTTCCGCCAGGAAGATCGACTTTCCTTCCCTCCGCTCCTGCGCGAGCGCGAGGGCATGCTCCGCTGCCTGCCGCGCCCGTGACCACTGCTGCAGGCTGGCCGCACCCCGCGAGAGCGCGATCAAGGCGTCGGTCTCGACGACACTGCCCGTTGTCCCGGCTACGGGCCACACCTCCGTCCAGACAGCGTCGAAGAGCTGCACCCTGCCGAGCGCTCCTGCCGCGCGCGCGAGGTTCGTGAGAACGAGCAACCGCTCTCCCATGCGCGCTAATCGCGGAAGGATGGCATGGAGTACCTCGGCGGCGGCCGCGAATGCCCCGAGCTGGTCCATCAGGGCCACCGCCGTGTCGTGGGCGATGAACGGGATCTGGTCGTGCCCCGCCCCGAGGACCTGGAGTGCCCGGCGGATGTTCTGCATCCCACGCGCGATGTCGCCCGTCTCGAATTGCAGGACCGCCAGGCCGTGACAGTTGATGCCCAGGGCCTCGCGCAGGGAATGCCGGTGCGCGATCCGGACCGCCTTTTCCTTGAGCCGGAGCGCGGTCGCATAGTTGCCGCGCTGGGCCGAAAGGTTGGCGAGTCCGCTGATGCTCCGCACCTGGATCAGTCTGTCCCCTGCGCGAGCGCCGAGCACGGCGGCGCGCTGGTACCAGACCTCCGCCCGCGCGTATTCGGCTCGTCTGCGCGCCAGCCTCCCCACCTCGTAGGCACCCCGCGCGTCCTCCGGGTCCGCGAGCGACGCGGCCTGGGCGAACGCCAGCGCGGTCCCATTGAGCCCCCGTCCTTCCGCCCAGGTCCTCACCCGGTCGCACATGCGCGCGATGATCGGCCCGGCGTCCGGGTGGGGATCGCGCACCAGGACCCCCAGTGCGTCGAGTTCCTCCTCCACCTCCGGTACCACGCCCGCCGTCGCTCTCGCCGCATCAGCGAAGAGCCCTCCCCGCATGGAGCGCTCCGCGGTGCTCCAGAGCGTGGCGTCCTGCAGGAGCTGCCACAGGAGAACTCCGACCGGGGACAGGAGCTCGTCCAGCACGGCAGCATGCGGCAGGAGCGGGTCCTGCACGGAGCGGGTCAGCGGCGGCGGGAGCTGGCGAAGAGCGCGGCAAGCGTCGTTCATATCAGCCGGAACAGGGATGGCAGGTGGAGGCGTATACCATGTGTATTTTACCGGCCATTCGCGGAGCAAGCCAGGAAATCGCTCGCGATACCGGCTCCCACAAACTCAGGTTCCAGGATCCGCTATCGTACGTGTCAGCGGCGGCCCAATGTTTCGACCGGCGTTGACACCGGGAGGTGGAGGGCAGCATCCGTTCCAGCGGCAGTCGAAGTACACCGTGGAACTGGCGTCGAAGAGTGACTCGGCGCTGCGCCGGTATCGGGTGATCTATGCCCGGCACTCCGTCGCCCTGCAGGAGCGCGCCGGGGGCGCGGACATCCAGATCGAGACGGGCCCTGGAGCGGCTGGGCACCTCGCGGAAGGAGATCAACCGCTGGCTGTCCGGCGAGGTGCTCTACGGCTACCGCTCACCGTGGGCGGCGCTGATGGACCAGCTCAGCTACGGGTGGACCGTCGCGGAGAAGGGGAGCCACCGCCTCGACCTGCACAAGCACGTCGCCTTCTACGGGGACTGGGCCCTTCCCGGCAACACGATGGACACCGTGTACGCCAAGCTCCACCCCGGGGCGCTGCTCGCGATCGCCGGGTTCGAGCGCGCGGAGGACGTATACGAGCGCTTCAGCAGGGAGGTCCGGGAAGACCTCGACCGGGCCCTCGCCAGCAGCTACGCGGTGAGCCTGTTGCACGCCTACAACCATCCCTCCGGCGATGCCGCCCCGAGCGAGGAGGACGTCCGGATCACGCGGGACCTCCAGCGGGCCGCGGAGCTGCTCGAGATCCCGATCATGGACCACATCGTCCTGGGCGAGCCCGGTTCCTACACATCGTTCTACGAGCTGGGCCTCCTCGACTCCGATCTCGAAGCCGTGCCCCCAAGGAAGAAGCGCAAGCGCAGGTCGTAGCGGTCCGTCCGTTCCTCCGGCCGGGTCCCGTCCGCGGTCAGGGGTCGTGCTGCGAAGCAGTGAGCGTCGCCCGGCCGACCTCGACGGGAAGGGCGGATCGACCCCGGCGCACCGGAGGTATGGAGGTTGCTGAAATACGCGGGCGGGGGTACCATGTAAGTGGTAAACCACACGCGAGGTGGGGAATGAGCACACACGGAAGCGCGACGACCTCGATCGACGAGATCCTGTCCGGACTGCCCGACGGCGAACGGCGCTCCCTGGCGGAGGCCGTCCTGGGTCGAACGCTCCCGCTCCTGCGCCGGGTGCTCGAGGCCGCCACGCCCGGCGAGCTGAAGGAATCGCTCACCGCGCCGACGGACGTCGGTACGCTGTCACGGCTCCTGGCGGACGCCGCGGCGCAGACGGAGATCCGGAAGCTGGATCCGCTCGCGGAGGCGTTCGCGCGGGGCGCGCACGCGAAGGACGAGCTGCTTCGCCGCGCCGGCGGCGCATGGACGGCCGACGAGGTGGCCGACCACCTCCACGTCACCCGCCAGGCGGTCAACAAGCGACGGAAGGCCGGTGCCCTGCTCGCCGTCGAGGCGGGATCGAACTTCCTCTACCCGCGCTGCCAGTTCTCCGAGGCGGGTGTCCTGGAGCACCTTCCCGGGTCCTGCAGGCGATGGACACCGGGAGCGGATGGATGAAGCTCCAGCTCCTTTTCACCCGCACTCTCCGCACCGCGCCTGAGCGAGCCGGCGAGCCGCCCGAGACGATCCTGGAGGCGGTGCGGAAGGGCCGCGTCGAGGACGCGCTCCACGCGGCGCGGACCTGGGGCGAGCAGGGCGCTGCGTGAGCCCACCGCGCGGAGGTTGAATCTGGTGGACCTGGACGGCCCGGGCCTCCACGCGCTGGGCGCGACGCTCGAGGTGCTCGGGACCCGGGACTACTCGCTTCCAGGGACGTGGACGCGCGCTCTCTACGATCACCCCGGGCAACCGGACGGCATCTGGTACCCGTGCCGGCACGACAACCGCGAGTACGCAATCGCACTGTTCGATCGGGCCCGAGCCGCGCTCGGCAACACGCAGTCCCGGCCCCTGCTCGACGATCCGGGGTTCCTGGCGGACATGGCTCGGGTGTACCACTTCGGGATCGGGTAGGAGCACAGAGCGGATGGCTGCGTCTCAAGGGTGACGACGAACTGCTCGGCCTGATCAGCTTCCACGGCGGTGATCGCTCGCGGTTCAAGGTGCGCCGGGTGAGCCCGCCCGGCACGTCCGGCCAGACCACCTGATTCCACACACCATGCCCAGGAAGAAGCGCCACGAGCCTGCGCCGGACTCGTTCGAGGCCCGGTATCCGAACATCGCCGCGTGGGTGCAGGACGGATGGATCGAGATCGGGCGGGACGACTTCTCGCGCTCCTTAGTTCGCGCG
>DATAAL010000521.1:0-5806 GCA_036260145.1 Longimicrobiaceae bacterium
CCCCCCCTCCTCGCGTCTACCGCGCCCGCTGCCTCTCGATCTGGGGGAGGTTGCGGTCCAGCGTCCGCACCGCGTCGGCGATGGTCCGCGCCGCTCCCACGAAGAACTGCGGGGTGATGCTGCCGAACTCGTCCGAGGGCTGGTGGTAGTCCGGGTGGTCCTCCACCCCGAAGTACACGAAGGGGATCCCGGCCTGGTGGAAGGCCCCCTGGTCCGACTGGAGCGTCCAGTCGTCCTGTGGGGTAGGAACGGGGCGGTCGTGTCCCAGGAGGAGGCGGATCGGGGCGCGGGCGGCCACCCGCTCCAGGTGCGGGCGGAGGAAGGGGTACAGGGATGCGCCCGCCGCGTACAGCTCCCCTTTCTCGCTGTGGCTCACCATGTCCATGTTGACGTTGAGGACGATGGCGTCGTCGGCGATGGGAGGCGACATCACGAAGGCCCGCGCACCCCGCAGCCCCATCTCCTCTGCGTCGAGCAGGGCGAACAGAATGGACGATTCCGGCGGGCGGGCGCGGAAGTGCCGCGCCAGCTCCAGGAGCGTCGCCGTCCCCGAGGCGTTGTCGTCGGCGCCGTTGTAGATGGAGTCCCCGTTCACCGGCCGGCCGATCCCCATGTGATCGTAGTGGGCGGTCACCACGATGTACCGGTTCGGCCACCGCGTTCCCCGGACCCGGGCGAGGAGGTTCACGCCCTCGCGCCGGGAGCTGTCCCGTGCGGTGAAGGAGAAATGCTGGGTGTATCCGGGGACCGCCGGCTCCACTCCGATCCGCTGGAGCTCGTCCAGGAGGTAGCTCCGCGCCCGGTCGACTCCCGGAGTTCCGGTGCGCCGCCCCTGCATGGAGTCGGCGGAGAGGACCTGCACGTGCTGCAGGAGCCGGTCCCCGTCGATCGTGTCGGCGGGGGCGGCCCCAGTACCCCCGGCGGGCGCACAGCCGACCAGGGCCAGGAGGGGAAGCCCGAGACGAACGGAACGGACAGAGCTCATCGGCTGGCCGGGTGGAAGGGTGGAGTGCGGGATCAGGCGCCCACGCGCGCCTGCACCCCGGCGGCGATCTGCCGCTCGAGCTCGCCGCTGCTGGTGCACGGCCGGGGAGCCCGCCCCTGCGGAGCACGGTGGTCGGCCGCGGTGGCCTCCACCAGGGTCTGCACCTCGGACCCTCCCTGAGGCCCGGGCCTCACCAGCGACACCACGGACAGGTTGACCCGGTACTCGTTGGCCGCGAACCCGCCCATCTCTGCGAAGCCGCAGTTGACGTAAGTGGACATCGGCTTTCCAGCGAGCTTGCCACGGGCCACCACGAAGTTCCGGTTCCCCAGGGTGCGGATGGTGGGGTCGTTGGCCGTCAGGGGGATCCCCAGCTCCTGGTACACGGCGGGGAGCGCCTGCCAGACCTGGTCCGGGGCGGCGTTCACTGCGGTGGTCTTGACCCGCTCCGGGTCCGCGGTGGCGCTCCCGTAGTACCCGACGACTCCGGGGGCGTCGGTGTTGACGGCGATGGGGCGCTCGCGGCTACCGGCGGGGGTCAGCGCGGGGTCAGGGTTTGCGGAGCAGGCGGCGGCGAGCGCCAGGAGCGCCAGGACGATGGGACGACGCATTCGTACCTCCGGAAGGAATGGAAGTGTCGGGAAGGCCGGGTGAGGAAACAGCATATTCCGACCGCACCAGATAAGATGGACGGGGGGAGGAGTTTCTGACCGCCCCGTGGCCGGCACGGTCCTCGCCTCGAAGTTAGGTATCCGGGACGCCGCCCATAGTTCCTACGTTCTGTGCAGGCGAGACTCACGGGACAGTTTCCGTGGGTCTTCCTCACCACCCCATCCGCTCGCGTAGCGAGGTGACGTGCGCCACGTGGTGCCGGCCGTGCCAGGCGTACAGCCCCACCATGGCGTCCAGCCGGACCCGCCCGAGCTCCGGGTGCCGGAACGCGCGCGCGAAGTCCTCCGGTCTCATCGACCGGAGCAGGAGCACCCAGCGGTGGTGGAGCGCCTCCAGCAGCGCCAGCGAGACCTCGACCGGGGTGCTCCGGGAGTCCGCCAGCTCCGCCCACCGCGCCTCCTCGTACGGCTTGATAGTCGGCTCGTCTTCGGTAAGCGCAAGCTTGAGCCGCACGTAGGCGTTCAGGTGGCTGTCGGGGACGTGGTGCACCACCTGCCGCACGGTCCACCCGCCGGGCCGGTAGGGAGTGCCGAGCTGCTCAGGCGAGAGCCCCTCCACCGCGGCACGCAGACGCGCGGGAGTGTCCGCGATCTCCCCGATCAGCCGGGGGAGGTCCTCCGCAGGGACCGGTGTGCGAACGTCGTAGCGGCCCACCGGGTAGCGCAGGTCCCCGGCCGGGATAGGAGGAACGGTGGCGGATACGTCGCTCATGGATGCATCAGGCGAGGAGGATAGCACGTCCGGGAGGAGACGTGTTGGAGCAAGTTGGCGCCCCAGGCGAGCGGCGGCAAGTGGCTTCCGCGCCCGCAGCGCACTGGAAAGGCCCCGCCCCCGCCTCCAGATTTGGCGCGGACCCGAGCCGCTCCCCTAGCGAGACGCATGACCGACCTCCCGATCGAAGAAGTCCTCCCCGCCCTGCGGGACGCGCTCCGCCGCCGCACGACCGCCGTGCTCCAGGCGCCCCCCGGCGCCGGGAAGACCACGCGCGTCCCCCTGGCACTCCTGTACGAGCCCTGGCTGGCGGGAGGGAGGATCGTGATGCTGGAGCCGCGCCGGCTGGCCGCTCGCGCCGCGGCCCGTCGCATGGCCGCGACGCTGGGGGAGGGGGTGGGGGACACCGTGGGGTACCGGGTGCGGATGGACACCCGGGTGGGGCCGCGCACCCGCATCGAGGTGGTAACGGAGGGGGTACTCACCCGCCTCCTCCAGTCGGACCCGGCGCTGGAGGGAGTGGGCCTGGTGATCTTCGACGAGTTCCACGAGCGCTCCCTGCACGCGGACCTGGGGCTCGCGCTGACCCTCCAGTCGCAGTCGGTGCTCCGCGACGACCTGCGGATCCTGGTGATGTCCGCCACCCTGGACGGCGGAGCCGTGGCCGCGCTCCTGGACGACGCCCCGGTGGTGACCAGCGCGGGGCGCTCGCACCCGGTGGAGACCCGCTACCTCCCCCGGCCGGCGGAGGGGCATCTGGAGCCGCTGGTGGCGCGCGCGGTGCTGGAAGCGCTGGAGCGGGAGCCGGGAGACATCCTGGCCTTCCTCCCCGGGATGGCGGAGATCCGCCGGGTGGAGGACCGGCTCCGTGAGGCCGGAACACGACCCGGGGTGCGCGTCTACCCGCTGCACGGCGCCCTCCTCCAGGAGGAGCAGGACCGGGCGATCGAGCCCTCCCCGCCCGGGGAGCGCAAAGTGGTGCTCGCCACCTCCATCGCGGAGACCAGCCTGACCATCGAGGGGATCCGGACGGTGGTGGACAGTGGAAGGATGCGCGTCCCCCGCTTCTCGCCGCGGACGGGGATGATGAGGCTGGAAACCGTTCCCGTCTCCCGTGCCTCGGCGGACCAGCGCCGCGGGCGCGCCGGCCGGCTGGGGCCGGGGGTGTGCTACCGGCTGTGGACTGAGCCGGAGCAGCACGGCCTGGTCCCCCACTCCCTCCCGGAGATCCTTTCGGCGGATCTGGCCCCCCTGGCGCTGGAGCTGGCCGCCTGGGGGGTGGTCGACCCCGGGGAGCTGCGCTGGCTGGACCCACCTCCCGCCGCAGCCTACGCGCAGGCCCGGGAGCTCCTGGCCCGGCTGGGCGCCATGGACGCGACGGGCGCCGTCACCCCGCACGGGCGCCGCATGGCCGGGATGGGAGCGCACCCCCGCCTCTCACACATGCTGCTGAAGGCGCGGGAGCTGGGCGTGGCCCCAGTGGCGTGCGACCTGGCCGCGCTCCTGGGGGAGCGCGACCCGTTCCGCGGCGGGGGGGAGCTCCCCGACGCCGACCTCCGCCTCCGCCTGGGGGCCCTGCGTGATGCCCGGCGGGGGGGACGGCCGCACTCCACCTTCCGCGGGCACGCGCTGGACCACGGCGCGCTCCAGCGCGTCCTGGCAGAGGCGCGCCACTGGCGGCAGGAGCTGGGGATCGGCGGCGGGGAGAGCGGGGGCGACGTGGAAGCGGTCGGGCTCCTCCTGGCCTTCGCCTACCCGGATCGGATCGCGCAGCGCCGCCCGGGGCAGCCGGGGCGCTTCCTGCTGCGCAACGGACGCGGAGCCGTCCTCGACGCGACTCAGGCGCTGGTGGAGGCGCCCTTCCTGGTGGCGGCCGACCTGGACGGGCAGGGGCGGGAGAGCCGGATCTTCCTGGCCGCTCCACTCGCCGGGGAGGAGCTGGAGGCCCACTTCGGCGAGCAGATCGAGACGGAGGAGAGTGTGGCCTGGGACGTAGAGGCGCGGGCGGTGCGGGCGCGGCGGCGGGAGCGGCTCGGGGCACTGACCCTCCGGGACGCCCCGATCATGGACCCGGATCCCGGGGCGGTGGCCGCCGCCCTGCTGGAGGGGATCGCGCGGGAGGGGATCGCGGCGCTCCCCTGGACCCGGGCTGCGCGGCAGCTCCAGGAGCGGCTGGTCTTCCTCCACCGTCTGGACCCGGCCTGGCCGGACGCCTCCGACGCGGCGCTCGCCGCCTCCCTCGCGACGTGGCTGGGACCGCACCTGTACGGGCTGCGGCGCCTGGATGAGGTGGCGCGCCTGGACCTGGTCTCCCTCCTCCTTGGGCTCCTCCCCCGGGAGCGCCGCGCCGCGCTGGACGAGCTGGCCCCCACGCACCTCGTGGTCCCCAGCGGCTCGCGGATCCCGATCGACTACTCCGATCCGCAGGCTCCCGTCCTGGCGGTGCGGCTCCAGGAGGTGTTCGGGATGACCGAGACACCGCGCATCGCCCGGGGCGCCGTCCCCCTCACCCTGCACCTCCTCTCGCCCGCGCACCGCCCGGTGCAGGTGACCCGGGACCTGGCCAGCTTCTGGCGCACCACCTACTTCGAGGTGAAGAAGGACCTCAAGGGACGCTATCCCAAGCACTACTGGCCGGACGACCCGCTCCAGGCAACGCCCACGCACCGTACCCGGCCGCGACCGTAGCGGTGGCTCCGGGTGTCGCGGCGGGGGTGCGTCGAACTCCTCATCGGGTGCGTCCGCCCCGCATCGGCGCGCCGCGCGCCTGCCGGATGATCCAGGCCAGGAAGACGAGCGCCACGAAGAAGGCAGCTCCCATCGCCGTCTGCTTGGAGAGCGGAGCGATCACGGTGCGGCTGAAGAGGCTGAGCACCGCCTCCTTCAGCCCCTCCTCGATGTGGGAGGGGACCTGGGGGAAGATCCGGGCGATGGCGAAGGGGCGCTCGTCGGTGAAGGGCCAACCCAGGAGGACGTTGGTCCTCCCACGGTCGTCCATAAGGTCCACCACGAGGTGCGATCCGTATCCCGCCCCCGCCAGCACCGCCCAGCGCCCCCCCGCCGCCACTCCCGCCAGGAGCGCGATCACCACCACCGCCGCTACGCTGTGCGTGAACGTCCCGTGGTACCCGACTCCGCGCCGGAGTGCGATCCCCAGGACCAGATCCATGTCCGGGAGGACGGCGAGCCCCGCCGCCACCGCCCACGCCCGCCAGCGCGGCAGGGGAGCCACGCTCCGCACCACCTCCGCCATCCCCACCCCCACCAGCATGTGCGCGGGAGGAAACGCCATCTCCTACCGTCCGGTCACGTTCCAGAAAAGAGGCCGCCGCACGGACCCGCCGGTCTCCATGCGGCGGCTGCGGCTGCCATCCTCGCCGGTCCCCGCGCGCCGACGCGGGTCACCCCGACCCGGCCGACGCCGAGGCGGGGAGGTCT
>DATAAL010000522.1:0-2037 GCA_036260145.1 Longimicrobiaceae bacterium
GACGGTAGCGCTCTTCTTGTAGGGGCGGTTGGGGGAGAGCCCCGCCTCGTGCATGGCGTAGAGGATGCGGCGGTGCACGGGCTTGAGCCCGTCGCGCACGTCCGGCAGCGCCCGCTGCACGATCACGCTCATCGAGTAGTCGATGAACGACTCGCGCATCTCGTCCTCGATCAGACGCGGAAGGATCTTGGGCTGAGGCTGATCGCTCGCCTCGGTCGTGATCTCGTCGGCCATGGGATTGTCTGGGAACGTCTGAAACTCAGGGGTCCGCCAGGCTCGCGGACTCAACTGCGGGTGATACCCCGCTGGGGCGGGCGTGTGCCAAAATTGCAGATTTTGAGGCGGCGAAAGTTACTCTCTCCGCGACGCTTCCGCCAGTTCCGGGGGGTGGCTCAGGCCAGCGGGAAGGTGAGCGCCACGGGATGGTCCAGGAGATCGGCGACCACTTCCAATCCGGGCGCCAGGGAGGCCCGGTCCGGGGGGCCGCCGAGGGAGATGCGCACCGCGTTCGGGACCGGCTCCCCCACGGCGAAGGAGTCGCTCGCGACGATGTTGACGCCGCGCTCCCGCACCCGCGCCACGAACTCGCTCCGTGGCCACGCCGGGGGAAGCTCCATCCAGAGGTGGGGGGAGTACGGGTGTGTCGACAGCGCCGCGTGGCCGAGGATCCTGGTGGCGAGCGCCTGCCTCGCCCACAGCTCGCGGCGGATGGCGCCCAGGACCCGGTCGGCCGTGCCGTCGCTCACCCAGCGTGTAGCCACGGCGGCAGTCAGCGGCGGTGCCATCCAGATGGTGGCCCGCAGGTGTGCCGCGATCCGCTGCGTGCGTGCCTCGTCGGGAGCTAGGAGGTACCCGATCCGGAGCCCGGGGGAGAGCTGCTTGGAAAGTCCACTGACGTAGACGGTGATGTCGGGGGCGAGGGCGGCGATGGGGGGAGGGACGTCCGGGGGAAGGAGGCCGTACACGTCGTCCTCGACAATGGTCACCCCGTGCTCCCGGGCGATCCCGGCGACCTCCTCCCGCCGGGAGGTGGGCATCACGACGGCCGTGGGGTTCTGGATGGTGGGTACGCAGAAGAGCGCCCGGGGACGGTGGCGGCGACACGCCTCCCGGAAGGCGTCGGGGAGGATCCCCTCGCGGTCGATAGCCACCCCCTCCAGCCGGATCCGGAGCATGGCCGCCAGGGACCTCACGCCGGGATAGGTGAGCTGCTCCGTGAGGACCACCTCCCCCGGGCCGGCCAGCGCGGGAAGGGTGATCGCGAGCGCGTGCTGCGCCCCGGCGCAGACCAGGAGGCGCTCCATCGGAGCGTCGAGAGAGCGGGCCCGCAGGAAGCGCCCCCCCGCCTCCCGGTCACGCGCGGCCCCGCCCGGCGGGGTGTAGTGCAGTGCGCGCCGCAGCTCGGCGCGATCCTGTTGTATCTCCTCCAGCACGGCGGCCAGGCTCGCCTCGATCGCGACGTCCTCCGGCTCCGGAGGGACGCTGAAGCTGAGGTCGATGACTCCCTCCGCGACCTCAGCCCCCCACCCGCCCGCGGGATGCGACGCCTTCACGTACGTCCCCTGCCCCACCCGCCCGGCCAGGAGCCCGCGCCGCTTCGCCTCGGTGTAGGCGCGTGTCACGGTGCTCAGGTTCACTCCGAGCCGCTCCGCCAGCTCCCGCTGCGGGGGGAGCCGCGTCCCGGGGTGGAGCCGCCCCTCGCGTACGTCCGCGGCGATGGCATCGACGATCGCCAGGTACACCGGACCATGCCGGTCCGCAAGTTTCGGGGTCCAGGGACTCATCCACGAATCATGCATCTCTGTTGCGCGAGCGTCAACGTGGCGATACAATTTACCTGAATGCATGCATAATGCATGCATTCATCACAAATTGTATGCAACCACCCCGGAGGGAAGATGCCTGAGCTTCGCGCAGAGTTCCCGCTCGTGCAGGATTTCCAGTCTCCGGAGGTACGCCCGGAGGATGGCACCTCCCCGGAAGTATCGCTCGACCCCGACGACTGGAGAGGGACCCGGGAGCTGGGCCACCGGATGC
>DATAAL010000523.1:0-5780 GCA_036260145.1 Longimicrobiaceae bacterium
GGGTCGCCGGAAGCGCCCATCACCAGGTACATGTCACCGTTCTCCAGGGCAGCGGACGGGAGCCGGCGGCCGCCGGCTCCCGTCCGCTGCCCTGGAGAACGGTGACATGTACCTGGTGATGGGCGCTTCCGGCGACCCGTCCGCCCTCTGGGCGTACCGGGGGCTGCGGGAGCGCAGGGTCGGGCCGCTGGAGTGGGTGAGCCTGGAGGCACTGGCCGGCGCCGGGCGGTGGGAGCACCGCGTGGGTGCCGACGGCGCCGCCGTGCGGGTCACCCTGGCGGATGGGCGCGAGATCCGCAGCGAGGGGGTGCGGGGCGCGATCAACCGTCTGTGGGCCGCGCCGGGGATCGCCCCGGGGGCGGTCCACCCCGCCGACCGGGAGTACGCCGAGCAGGAGCTCGCCGCCTTCTACCTGAGCTGGCTGCACGCCCTCCCGCCCCCGGTGCTCAACCGCCCCACCCCGCGGGGGCTGTGCGGGGCGTGGCGACACGCCACCGAGTGGCGCCGGCTGGCCGCGCGGGCCGGGCTCCCCACCCCGGAGCACGGCGGGGAGGGCCGCGACGCCGGGCCCGTGCGGACGGTCTACGCCGTCGCCGGGGAGGTGGTCGGCGACGACCTTCCCCGCGGGATCCGGGAGGGGTGCCGCCGGCTGGCGCGGCTCGCGGGCACCGCGCTCCTGGGGATCTCCCTCGCCCCCGGCACCGCGGCGGGGTGGGCCTTCGCCGGGGCCACCCCGCTCCCCGACCTCCGGCCCGGCGGCGACGCCCTGCTGGACGCGCTCGCCCGCGCGCTGCTCCGGCGGGGAGGAGGGAGGCCGGGATGATCCTCCTCTGCGGGGTTCCCTCCGAGCCCCCGCTCCTCCGGGTGCGGGAGGAGCTGGAGGCCCTGGGCGCGCCCTGCGTGCTCTTCCACCAGCGCCGCTTCGAGGAGATGGAGCTGGAGCTGGTCCTGGACGGCACCCGGGTCGGGGGCCGGCTCCGCGTGGGGGACCGGGACTACCCGCTGGAGTCGTTCCGCGGCGTCTACCTCCGGCTGATGGACGACCGGCTCCTGCCGGAGCTGGAAGGCGAGCCGGAGGAGTCCCCGCGGCGCCGTGCCTGCCGGGAGCTGCACGACGCCCTGCTGCACTGGTGCGAGATCGCCCCGGCCCGCGTGGTCAACCGCGCGGGGCCCATGAGCACCAACTCCTCCAAGCCGTACCAGGCCCAGCTCATCCGCAGGCACGGCTTCGCCGTCCCCGAGACGCTGGTCACCAACGACCCCGACGCCGTCCGGGCCTTCCGGCAGCGGCACGGAAGGGTGGTCTACAAGTCGGTCAGCGGTGTGCGCTCCGTGGTGCAGGAGCTGGCGGAGGCCGACCTGGCCCGCCTGGACCGGATCCGCTGGTGCCCGACCCAGTTCCAGGCGTTCGTGGAGGGGACCGACCTCCGCGTCCACGCGGTCGGTGGGGAGGTGTTCGCCACCGCCATCCGTACCGGGGCCACCGACTACCGCTACGCGGAGCGAGAGGGCGCCGAGGCGGAGCTGCGCCCGGCGGAGCTCCCCGACGCGCTGGCCCGGAGGTGTGTCGCGCTGGCGCGGGCGCTGGGGCTGGCGTTCGCGGGGATCGACCTGAGGATCTCCCCGGACGGCCGGGTCTTCTGCTTCGAGGTGAACCCGAGCCCGGCGTTCACGTTCTACGAGGCCCACACCGGGCAGCCGATCGCGCGCGCCGTGGCGAGCTATCTCGCTGGAGTTTGAACGGCTTTGAGCTGCTTCCACCTTACGACAGGCAGCCTTCCCCTGATCCGTGGAGAGGGGACGGCGAGCCGGCGGAACAGGACTCTTGCGGGCACGCGTGTTTATATTATAATCATCATACAAACGCAGGGAGGATCTGTCGCACCGGAGGCCAAGGATGGCTGAGGCATACATCATCGACGCGGTCCGCACCCCGCGCGGTCGGGGGAAGAGGGGCAAGGGCTCGCTCACCGAGCTCCACCCGCAGGAGTTGCTCGCCCAGACGCTGAACCAGCTGGCCACACGCACCCGGATCGACCCCGCCGACGTGGAGGACGTGGTGGTGGGCGTGGTGAGCCAGGTAGGCGAGCAGGGCGGCAACATCGCCCGAAACGCGGTGCTCGCCGCGGACTGGCCCCTGCACGTCTCCGGCGTCTCGCTCAACCGCTTCTGCGGCTCCGGGCTCCAGGCGGTCAACTTCGCCGCCATGGGGGTGATGAGCGGCGCGCAGGACCTGGTGGTCGGCGGCGGCGTGGAGAGCATGTCGCGTGTGCCGATGGGCTCCGACGGCTCGGGGTCCGACGGGCAGAACCCCCTGCTCCGGGCCAAGCACTTCCAGGTGCCGCAGGGGATCAGCGCCGATCTGATCGCCACGCTGGAGGGATTCACCCGCGAGGAGCTGGATCGGTTCGCGCTCGAGTCGCAGCGGAAGGCGTCCGAGGCGCAGCGTGAGTGCCGCTTCTCGCGCTCGCTCTTCCCCGTCGTCGACCCGACGACCGGGCAGGTGGCGCTGGAGAAGGACGAGTTCCTGCGGCCGGACACTACGATGGAGGGCCTCTCGCAGCTGCCGCCGTCGTTCGCGGAGCTGGGTGCGAAGCCGGTGGGGCCCAACGGCGAGACCATGGACGGGATGGCGCTGAAGATCTACCCGGGGGCGGGCGAGATCCGGCACATGCACACCGCCGGCAACTCCAGCGGGATCGTGGACGGCGCCGCAGCGGTGCTCCTGGCGTCGGAGGAGTACGTGCGGCGGAGCGGGATCGAGCCGCGCGCCCGCATCCGCTCCGTCGCCACGCACGGCGAGGAGCCGCTGATCATGCTGACGGCTCCGGCCGAGACGGCGCGCAAGGCGCTGCACAAGGCGGGGATGAACGTGGGCGACATCGACCTGTGGGAGATCAACGAGGCGTTCGCGACGGTACCTCTGCAGACCATCCGCCGCCTCGGCATCGACCCGGCGAAGGTGAACGTCAACGGCGGGGCCATTGCCCTGGGGCACCCCCTGGGCGCCACCGGGGCCATGCTCCTGGGGACCGCGCTGGACGAGCTGGAGCGGCGCGGGCTGGCGACTGCGCTGGTCACCCTGTGCATCGCGGGGGGCCAGGGGGTGGCCACCGTGATCGAGCGCGTCTGAGGGCCGGGTGACATCGCCCCCCTCGCCCGGGCGGCAGCGCCCGCACTACGCCTGGATCGTCGCCGGGGTCACCTTCCTCACCCTGCTGGCCGCGGCGGGAGTGCGCTCCGCCCCCGGGGTGCTGATCGTCCCCCTGGAAGCGGAGTTCGGGTGGAGCCGGGCCACCCTCTCCCTGGCGGTCTCGGTGAACCTGGTGCTGTACGGGCTCATGGGCCCCTTCGCCGCGACCATCATGGACCGCCTGGGGGTGCGGCGGACCATGCTGGCCTCGCTGGCGGTCACCGCGGCGGGGGTGGCGGCCACCTCGCTGATGCGCGAGCCGTGGCAGCTGGTCCTCCTCTGGGGCGTAGTGGTCGGCGGGGGGACGGGGATGACCGCGCTGGTGCTGGGCGCCACGGTGGCGAGCCGCTGGTTCCACACCCGCCGGGGGCTGGTGATGGGCGTCCTGACGGCGAGCACCGCCACCGGACAGCTGGTCTTCCTCCCCGCCATGGCCCGGCTGGTGGAGAGCTCCGGGTGGCGCGCCGCCGTGGTGGGGATCGCCGCGGTGGGGGTGGTGGTCCTCCCCCTGGTGGCGCTGCTGATGCGCGACTCCCCGCGCGAGGTGGGGCTGGCCCCCTACGGCGGGACCGAAGCGGACGCGGTCCCCGAGCGCGGCGGAAGCAACCCGGCCGCCGCCGCGCTCGCCGCGCTGCGGGACGGGCTCCGCTCCCGCGACTTCCTCCTCCTGGCCGCCACCTTCTTCATCTGCGGCGCCAGCACCAACGGGCTGATCGGGACCCACCTGGTTCCGGCGGCGCACGACCACGGGATCCCGGAGGTAGCGGCGGCCGGGCTCCTGGCGGCGATGGGCGTCTTCGACTTCGTGGGCACCACCCTCTCCGGGTGGCTCTCCGACCGCTGGGACCCCCGCCGGCTCCTGGCCTGGTACTACGGGCTGCGGGGGGCGTCGCTGGCCCTCCTCCCCGCCGCGCTGGCCGGCCCGGAGCCCGCGCGCTGGGCCTTCGCGGTCTTCTACGGGCTGGACTGGATCGCCACCGTCCCGCCCACGGTGCGGCTCACCGCCGGCGCCTTCGGGACCGAGCGGGTGGGGGTGATGTTCGGGTGGGTGGTGGCCGCGCACCAGCTCGGCGCCGCCACGGCCGCCTTCGGCGCGGGGCTCACCCGGACCACCCTGGGCGACTACGGGGTGGCGTTCTGGGCGGCGGGCGCGCTCTGCGCGGTGGCTGCGGCGCTGGCGCTGCGGGTGGGGCGCACCCCCCGGGTGGAGGCGGCGCCCGTCCCGGCGCCGGTGGCGGTCGCGGGGGACTGAGGGACCCCGCGGGACGGAACCAGAAACCGAAATCCCGATGCCCGAATCGCTGCGGAGCCGGCTGCTGCGCTGGGGGTTCAACTGGTTCCCGGCGTACCGGGCCACCGGGGCGCGCCTCACCTACTTCGCCGCCGACGCCCGCGAGGTGCGCATCCGGCTCCCCCTCAGCTGGCGCACCCGCAACTACGTGGGTACGATCTTCGGGGGGAGCATGTACGCCGCCGTGGACCCCATCTACATGGTCATGCTGATCCGCAACCTGGGGCCGGGCTACCTGGTGTGGGACCGCGCGGCCACCATCCGCTTCCGCCGGCCGGGACGGACCACCCTCTACGCGCGCTTCGTCCTGACCGACGAGGAGATCGCCGCGGTGCGCGCCGCGGCCGACCGGGAGCCCTCCGTCGACCGCGTGTACCGGGTGGAGCTCGTCGACGCGGAGGGCGTGGTGCACGCCGAGGTGGAGAAGACGCTGTACGTCCGCCGCAAGGACGCCCCCCGCCCGGAGCGCGGGGGAGGTCGTCCTGCGCCGGCCGCGGCCGACCCGGGCACAGGGAGGGAGTGATGGCCCGCTACACCCGAGAGCACAAGGAAGAGACCCGCCGCCGCATCCTGGAGGCGGCTGCCCGCGCCTACCGTGAGGAGGGGGTGCAGGGCGTGGGGATCGGCGACCTGATGCAGAGCATCGGCCTGACCCACGGGGGGTTCTACGCGCACTTCCCCAGCAAGGACGCGCTGGTAGCCGAGACATGCGAAACCGTGCGCTCCGAGATCGCGTCGCGTTTCTTCGCCGAGGCCGAGGAGGTGGGGGGGGCGGAGGGGCTGCGCCGGGTGATCCGCGGGTACGTGAGCCGGAAGCACCGCGACGAGCCGGGGATCGGGTGCCTGATGCCCGCGCTGGCCGCGGACGTCTCCCGCGCCGCGCCCGAGGTGCGCGTCTCCTTCACCGGGGCGCTGCGGAGGATGCTTACCCAGGTGGGCCGGCTCCTCTCCGCGAGCAGGCGCCCCCCGCCAGAGTCCCTCGAGGACGAGGCGATCGCGCTGGTCTCGGGGATGGTGGGGGCGGTGCTCCTGGCCCGGGCCGTGGACGACCCGGAATTGAGCGACCGCATCCTGGCGGCGAGCCGCAGGTTCTACCTGGACGCCTTCGCCCCGGAGGCCGGGGAGGAGCCGGCGGGGTGACGCCGGTCTTCTTCGCCGGTCCGGACGAGTTCCGGGCCTGGCTGGAGGAGCACCACCAGACGGCCGGGGAGCTGCTGGTGGGGTTCCACAAGAAGGGCTCCGGGAAGCCGAGCCTCACCTGGCCGGAGTCGGTAGACCAGGCGCTCTGCTTCGGCT
>DATAAL010000524.1:0-21745 GCA_036260145.1 Longimicrobiaceae bacterium
CTGGCGGGGCGGTTCGCGCGGGAGGCCTCCGTGGTGGTGCTCTTCCGCTACCCCACTGTGCGCTCGCTGGCCGAGTACCTGAGCCGGGCGGAGCCGGAGGCCGCGGTGGCGGTGCCCAGCGAGGCGGAGGTGGAGGGTCGCCGCGCTGCGCTGCGCCGCCGCCGCAACCTGAAGACCTGAGCCCCGCGCGGGCGATCCCTCCGTTTGAGAGGGGGCTACGTCTTCCCTTCGAGCCAATGGCCAGGCAGATGATCTACGAGACCATGCAACAGGCGATCGGACGCACGCCGCACTTGCGGGTACGTGCGCCGGAGATCCCGGACGGACGGATCTACGTGAAGCTGGAGGGCCTGAACCCGACCGGGAGTGTCAAGGATCGCGCAGGGCTCGGCATGATCCGGGACGCGCTCGCTGCCGGGACGCTCCGTCCAGGGGTTACCCTGCTGGATGCTTCCAGTGGCAACATGGCGTGCGCCCTCGCCTACTTCGGCCGGCTGCTCGGCCATCCCGCCAGGGTGGTGGTCAGCTCCAAGCTCACCGAGGACAAGCGGAACTTCCTGCGGTACTACGGCGCCGACATCGTTCAGGTGGGCGGTTTCACCATCGAAGGGAATCAGTGGTGCCGGGAGCTGATCGAACGGGAGGGGGGGGAGGGGTACTGCTTCATCGACCAGCTTCACAACTGGTCCAACCCGCGGGCCCACTACGAGGGGACGGGGCCGGAGATCCTGGAGTCCTTTCCCGACGTCGAGCTGGTGGTCGGCTCGCTCGGTTCCGGGGGGACCCTTTACGGCACGGGGCTTTACCTCAAGGAGAACCGGCCAGGTATAAAGATCGTCGCGGTGGAATCCGCTCCGGGAACCAAGCTCCCCGGTACCGGCAGCTTCGAGTCCGGGGACTACGTGACCCCTTTCATCCGGAAGGGGCGGGACGACCGGATCTTCGACTTCACGATCCGGATCACCGAGGCGGAGGCGGTGCGCCGCACATTGCAGCTGCGTGACCAGGGGGTCTTCTGCGGGTTGCAGACGGGGGGAGTATACCATGCCGCGCTCCAGGCGGTGCGGGACCTGGGCGTCAGGGGAGACGTCGTCTTCATCTCGGGTGACGCGGGATGGAAGAACATCGACAAGCTCCTTCCCCACGCCGACGCGCGCCCGGCCGGGGCAGCATGACGCGGCCGAGGTACGTGGTCATCGTGCCCGACGGTGCGGGGGACTCGTATCGGGTCGCAGGACAGTCTCCACTCGCCGCCGCTCACACGCCGTACATGGACTTCGTAGCGCGTGAGGGCGTCTCGGGGCTGATGCGGACTCTCTACCCGGACCTGCCGCGCGAGAGCCTGGTCGCGCAGCTCGGAATGCTCGGATGGAGCCCGCACCGTTACTACCCGGGCGGACGGGCGTCCTGTGAGCTGCTCGCCCTCGAGGGGACGCACCTGGACGAGGGGGACCTCGCGTTCCGCGCGAACCTCGTACGGATGGAGGGATCGGTCCTGGTGAGCTACAACGCCGACTTCATCGAGAGCCGGGAGGCCGCCCGGCTCGTCGACCGCCTGAGCGCCGAGCTGGGTCAGGCGTTCCCGGACTTCGAGATCCGCCACAGCTCGGACTTCCGCACCGTGCTGGTGGTCCGCGGGGCGAAGGTACATCCGGGTCAGATCAGGTGCCCGGAGCCACACGAAAGCCAGGGACTCGATTTCGATCCTGGTGCGCTCGTGGCGGGGACGGACACGGCTGGAGAGGTCGTGGCCCACCGCGTGAACGACTACCTGGAATGTGCGTCCCGCCTGCTCATCGGAGAGCGTGCGAACGCACTCTTTCCCTGGAGCCCCTCGAGCTCGCTCCGTCTCCCCTCCTTCGCGGAGAACACCGGATTCCATGGACCCGCCGCGGTGGTCGGCGCGATGGACTTCCTGTGCGGGATGGCCGCTGCCGGCGGGATGGACTTCCGCAGGGTCGGCAACGGTCGCCCGGACACCGATTACGCGGGGAAGGGAGCGATGACGGTTCAGCTCCTGGAGGAGGGATACGAGCTGGTGTTCGTGCACGTGAACGCGCCCGACGAGGCGGCGCACATGCACGACGTGGCGCTGAAGATCCGCTGCCTGGAGCGGCTCGACGTGGAAGTGGTGCGCCAGGTGGTCGAGTACTTTCTCGCGCACCCTACGGAGCTGGGTGGGGTCATGGTTCTTCCCGACCACTACACCAACAGCTCCCCGGAATTCACCGGTGCCCGGCGGGCGGCGGTGCACTCCCTGGATCCTGTTCCATTCGCGCTCTGGAACGGCCGCGAGAGGGACGTCGTCGAGCGGTTCGACGAGGACGCCGCTGCGGAGGGACGGTACGCAGCGACCGGGCTGAATCACCTCGACCTCCTCGCTACCCTGGGCGCCATGCGTCCGGGAGGGAGAGCGGCACCGGAGGCGGTAATCGCGACTCGTCGCTGACGGGCGGAAGGCGGACTCTTGCGGTCGGGGAATAATTCGGCCAGCCGGTCCGATCCCGGAAGGCACCCGGAGCGGGTCAGCCGCCCGTGCCCGCCTGAGCTCCGTCCGCCGGGAGCCACAGGGTGAAGGTGGACCCCGCCCCGGGCTCGGTCTCGACGGTGATCTCCCCCCCCAGTGCCCGGGCGATCTTCTGGCTGATCGCCAGCCCCAGCCCCGCGCCGTGCGCGCTCCCCGGGGCGAGGCGGCTGAACTCCTGGAAGAGCAGGCCGAGCTTCTCCTCCGGGATGCCGATCCCGGTGTCCGCCACCTCCACCACCGCGTACTGCCCGCCCGCCCGGCGCGCGCGGACCGCCGCGCGCACGGTGATGGTCCCCCCGGGGCGGTTGTACTTGATCCCGTTGGAGATCAGGTTGCCCAGCACCTGCCGCACACGGGTGGGGTCGGAGCGGATGACCGGGAACTCGTCGGGCAGCTCCGCCAGGAGCCGGAGCCCGGCGCTCTCCGCCTGCGCGCGGTAGTCCCCCGCCAGCTCCCGCGCCACCTCGCGGACGTCGGTGGGGCGCGGCTCCAGCTCCAGCTGCCCGGCCTCGGCGCGGGCCAGCTCCACCAGGTCGTTGATCAGCACCAGGGCGGAGCGGATGGAGGCTCGGATCCGGCCGACGCTCTCCCGCTGGCGCTCGGTGAGGGTGCCCAGGATCTCGTCCTGCAGGAGCTGCGCGTGGCCGTCGGCCGCGCCCAGCGGGTTCTTCAGGTCGTGGCTGAAGCCGCGGATGAGGCGGGCGCGGCTCTCGGTGACCCGTTCCAGCTCCTCGCGCCGCTTCTCCGAGTCCTCCAGCAGGTGGATCTTGCGGAAGGCCAGCGCGGCGAGGTCGCCGAAGGTCCGGGCGCGCTCCACCTCGTCGTGCCGGAACTCGCCGCGCTCCGCGCCCCTCACGAGGACCAGCGTCCCGATCGGCTCCCCGGCGTCCAGCAGCGGGACCACCAGCGCGCTGGAGGCGCGGTCGAGATAGCTCAGCTCATCCCCCCCGCCCGCGGCGCCGGCTCCGTCGGGGCCGGCGACCTGCGCGGACCTCGTCTCGACGGCGCGCTCGGTGAGCGATCCCGAGTACGGCATGCGCGAGCCGAGCTCCGGCGTCCGCTCTCCGGCCACCGCCGCCACCACGATCTCCCACCGGTCGGCGTCGACCCTCTCCACGAAGGCGCCGTCCGCCCGCGTGGCCTCCAGGGCGCTCCCGGCGATCCGGCGGCTCGCCTCCTCCACCGTGAAGCTGGCCGTCACCGCCGCCGCCGCCCGCCGCAGCGCGGCCTCCTCCACGGCGCGCCGCTCCGCCTCGTCCCGCGCCTGCCGCTCCCGGCCCAGGAGCCGCTCCTGCTCCTCCTCCGCTTCTTTCAGCCGGGTGATGTCCTCCACGATCCCCACGCTGCGGTAGATCTCCCCCCGCTCGTCGCGCACCGGGGAGCTGCGGGCCCAGAGCCAGCGGACCGTGCCGTCAGGACGCACGATGCGGTACCGGACGTCGTAGTCCCCGGTGGCCATCCCGGGGATGGCTTCCAGGACGCGCGCCCGGTCGTCGGGGTGGACGGTTTCGAGGAACGACCTCGGGTCGCGGTACAGCTCCTCGCGGCTGCTCCCCCACAGCGCTTCGTACGCCGGGCTCACGTAGTACATCCGGGTGTAGCCCGGATCGCTCACCCAGAAGACCTCGCGGATGTTCTCCGCGACCTGCCGCAGCATCTCCTCGCTCCGGCGCAGCGCCTCCTCGGTGCTGTGCCGCTCGGTGACGTCACGGAAGTAGACGGAGAGGCCGTCGGACGAGGGGTAGGCGTTGACGTCGAACCAGACCCCGAAGGCGGGGGCGAACTCCTCGAAGTGCGCGGCCTGTCCGGTCTCCACAGCGCGGCGGTACTCCTCCTCGAAGCGCGTCCCCAGGAACTGCGGGACCACGTCCCAGAAGCAGAGGCCGACGGCGTCCTCCGGGGGCCGCTGCAGCAGCGCCCGGACGGCCTCCCTGGCTCCCCGGTTGAGGTAGGTGAAGCGCCAGTCGCGGTCGAGCGCGAAGAAGGCGTCGGTGACGCTCTCCAGGATGGTGGCGATCCGGCGCTGGGCGTCCCGGGCGTCCCGCGCAGCCCTCCGCAGCTCGATCTCGCGCATGGCGGACGCGGCGAACTCCCGCAGGGCGTCGACCTCGTCGGGGAGCCACTCCCGCGGCTGGAAGTCCACGGCGCAGAAGGAGCCGATCGGGAGGCCCCGGCTGGTGACCAGCGGCACGCCCACGTAGGCCGCCACCCCGAGCGTCTCCACCGACGGCACGTGTCGGAAGACAGGGTCGGCCCGGGTATCGGGGATGACCAGCGGCTCGGGGGAACGGAGCGTGTAATGGCAGAGGGTGGGCGTGCGGATCTCACGCACGGAGCCGAGCGGGTCGTCGGGCCCCTCGACGCTCTTGTAGAAGTCCCGGTCCTCGTCCACCAGGGCGATGAACGAGACGGGGGCGCCCACCACCCGGGCGGCCAGCCTCGTCAGGCGGTCGAAGACCTCCTCCGGCCCGGTGTCCAGGAGGCCGGTGGCGCGGACCTCGGCCAGGCGGGCGGGATCGTGGACGATCGATTCCGGGTCTCTCATCGGCCTTCCTCCGCTCCGCTGCGGGGAGCGGGACGCGCGGGGAGCCGGACGGTGAAGCGGGTCCCCGCCCCGGGGGCGCTCCTCAGGCTCAGGGTCCCGCCCAGCAGCCCCGTCAGCCGCTGCGCCACCGTCAGCCCCAGGCCGGTGCCGCCCGCCGTGCGGGTGGCGGACTGGTCGAGCTGGCGGAACGGCTCGAAGATCCGCTCCTCGTCCTCCGGCGCGATGCCGATGCCCGTGTCCCGCACGGTGAACTCCACGGCGTCCCCGGCGCGGCTCACGGCCAGCTCCACCTCGCCCCGTTCGGTGAACTTCACCGCGTTGTCCAGGAGGTTGAGGAGGACCTGGCGGAGCCTGTGGGGATCGGTGGCCAGGGGGATCGGCTCGTCGGGGACGCGGGTGAGGTAGCGGAGCCCCCTGTCGAGGGCGAGCGGCTCCACGATGGCGCTCACCTCCGCCACCAGGTCGGGGACCGAGACCGGCCGCACCTGGACGGTCTCGCGGCGCGCCTCCAGCCGGGAGAAGGTGAGGACCTCCTCGACGAGGCGGAGCAGGTGGGTGGCGCTGCGGCGGATCCGCTCCACGTACTCGCACGACCGGGCGGGGAGGGGCTCCGGGATCCCCGCGCGCATCAGCTCGGCGTACCCGGTCACCGCGTTGAGCGGCGTGCGCAGCTCGTGCGATATGGTCGCCAGGAACTCCGACTTGGCGCGGCTGGCCTCCTGCGCCTCCAGCAGCAGGCGGGCGTTGTCCACCGCCAGCGCGGCGCGGCGCGCGAACTCCTGGCACAGCTCCAGGTCCTCCGCTCCCAGGCGCCGCTGCCCCGAGGTGGTCACCCAGAGCGCGCCCAGGGTGCGGTGCCGCGCGATGAGCGGCGCCGCCACCGAGGAGCGCAGCCGCAGCGTGCCGAGGACCCGCCGGTGCTCCTCGTCGTGCGAGATCTCGTCCAGGAGCTCGTCCGGCACCTCCGGGAGGAGGTGGGGCTCGCCCGTCCGGAGGGCCCGGACCACGGGGTGGGAGGGGTGCAGCTTCACGGGGTAGCGCTTCAACTGCTCGGCCACCCCCTCCAGGCCGGGCCTCCCGTGCGCCACCTCCACCCGCTCGATGGCGCCGCCGCCCGTCAGCACGTACACCCCGCACCAGTCGCCGAGCGCCGGGGCCGAGAGGCGGACCAGGCTCTGGAGCGTGGCCCGGTAGTCGACGGAGGACGCGGTCAGCAGCTCGGACGCGCGGCTCAGGAACCGCTGCGCCCCCTCCTCCCGGCGCCGGGCGGTGACGTCGCGGAAGGTCACCACCGCTCCCGTGACACGGTCGCCGTCGCGGATCGGGGAGGCAGCGAACTCCGCCAGGAAGCTGGTGCCATCCTTCCGCCAGAGGAGCTCGTCACGGACGCGCACGGATCCCCCGTCCCCGTAGACCCCCTGCAGCGGACACTCGCTCAGGGGGTAGGGAGAGCCGTCGGCGCGGGTGTGGTGGATGCGCTGGTGCATGTCGGCGCCCAGGACCTCTTCGGGCGCGTATCCGAGGAGCGCGGCGCCCGCGGGGTTCAGGAAGGTGCAGCGTCCCACCGCGTCCGTGCCGTAGATCCCTTCGGAGACGGACTCCAGCAGCGCCGTCTTCTCGCGCCGCGCCGCTTCGGCCGTCTGGAAGAGCCGGTCCGCCCGCTCCGTCTCGCGGACCTGCGCCCGCAGGCCGATCTCCGTGGCCGCCAGCTCCGCCAGGTCCCGGAGCGCCGAGGTCTGCTCCCCGGTCCAGCGCCGGGGCTTCAGGTCGGCGGCGCAGAGGGTGCCGATCACGTGGCCCCCGTCCGTCAACGGGACGCCGAGGTACGCGCGGAGCCCCAGCTCGGTGGTGAACCGGCTGGTGGCGGTGCGCGGGTCGCGGCGGGTGTCCTCGATGGCGACCACGCCGTGGGACCCGACGACGTGGCTGCAGTAGGCGTCCTTCAGCTCGGCGTTCCGCCCGGCCGGCCAGGAGGGTGGGGCCAGGCAGCTCTTGCTGTACTGCCGCTCCCCGTCGAGCAGGTTGATCAGCGCGAGCGGAACGTCCAGCATGTACGTGACGAGCCGGGTCACCCGGTCGAAGCACGCCTCGGGCGGTGTGTCCAGGAGCCCGGTACGCCGGACCGCCTCCACGCGGCCGGGGTCCCGGAGGGCTCTCGCTACGTCTGGCTCCATGCTTCTCCCGTCCGGCGGCGGATTCCCGGCGGTGCGGTCCGTCGGGGCAGGCGCGCATCGCAAGGACCTCGCCAGCGGAAACGGTTGTGGTGCCGCCGGACGGCGAGCCACCGGTGGGGTTAGGGAGAACGCACGACGTCCCGCTTTCCGTGCCTTACCTGGAAAGCGGGACGCTGTCTTGGGAGCGGAACTTCAGCGACCTCTCCCGCCCCGTTCTACCTCACCACGCCGTCGCCGGCCGCAGCGTCTGCCGGGTTCGCCGGGCCCGCCGCTTCCGGGACAGCGCCTTCGCGGTGGCGTACCCCGCGTACCCGGCGATCAGCCACGGCGCCGCGACGATCAAGGCGTCCAGCGGCTGATGCTTCAGGTCCACGCGGCCCTGCCCCAGCCGCGAGCGCAGCCCGCCGCGCGTGAACTCCGCCTTCACCCCGGACTCCGTGATCGGGTTGTCCGGCTTCCCCTGCAGCACCGACTCCAGCATGCTCTCCACCACGTCCACCCGGTCGGCGGCCATGAGGAGCAGCCAGTGCGAGGACTTCCCCTCGCTCAGCGTGTAGGCGTACTTCCGGATCATCCCGGAAAGCCCCTTCGGCGGGCACGCCGTCCCGAACACCGGCGTGAGCATGCCGTGCTCGGGGGACCGCTCGCGCGGCCACAGCTCCGGCTGCCGCTCGGGAAAGTGCCAGTGCGCCCCCGTGGCCCCGGGATCGAAGTCCTCCATGGGCACCGCCGTGCGCTCGTCGTGGTCCAGGTCTACGCCCCAGCCGGGGATGCGTTGCCGCACCTCTTCCAGCGGGGGTGTGGCGCGCGTGGTCGCCGCGTAGTACGGAAGCGGGAGGTGGTCCTGCCCCGCCGGCTCGTCGTGTCCCGCGATCGGATTTTCCATATCACTCTCGCTCCGCTCAGTTCGTGACCACGATGGGCTTGATGCAGTTGTCCAGCTTGCTGGAGAACATGTGGTAGCCTTCGGCGATGTGCTCCAGCGGGATCCGGTGCGTCACGATCTCGCTGGGCTTGAGGATCCCGTTCCTGACGTGCTCGAACAGGCGCGGCCAGTGGCGCTTCACGCTGCACTGGTTGGCGCGGATGGTGAGCCCCTTGTTCATGGCGTCGCCGAACTTGACCGCGCTGAACAGCGGGCCGTAGGCGCCCACCACCGACACCGTGCCGCCCTTGCGCACCGAGTCGATGGCCCAGTTCAGCGCGATCGGCGAGCCGCCCTGCAGCTTGAGCTTGGCCGCGGTGAGGTGCTGGAAGAAGGCGCCGTCCGCCTCGGCGCCCACCGCGTCGATGGCCACGTCCGCGCCCAGCCAGTCGGTGGTCTTCTTCATGTGCAGGACGATGTCGTCGACCTCCCCGAAGTCGACCGTCTCCGCGTGGGCGAAGGTCCGGGCCTTCTCCAGCCGGTACTCCAGGTGGTCGATGACGATCACCCGCCCCGCCCCCATCAGCCACGCCGACTTCGCCGCGAAGAGCCCCACCGGACCCGCGCCGAACACCACCACCACGTCTCCGGCCTGGATGTCGCCCAACTGCGCGCCGAAGTACCCGGTGGGGCAGGCGTCGGTGAGCATCACGGCGTCCTCCTCGTCCATCCAGTCGGGGATGACGCTGGGTCCCACGTCGGCGAACGGCACCCGCACGAACTCCGCCTGCCCGCCGTCGTACCCGCCCGTGGTGTGCGAGTAGCCGTAGATCCCGCCCACGGCGGTGGCGTTGGGGTTGACGTTGTGGCAGTTGGCGTAGAGCTGGCGGGCGCAGAAGAAGCAGGATCCGCAGAAGATGTTGAAGGGCACCATCACCCGGTCGCCCCGCTGCAGGTTCTGGACGGAGGGCCCCACCTCCTCCACCACGCCGATGAACTCGTGCCCGAAGGTCTGCCCCACGCGGGTGTCGGGCATCATCCCGTGGTAGATGTGCAGGTCCGAGCCGCAGATGGCCGCCTTGGTGACCCGGACGATGGCGTCGTTGGGATGCTCGATGCGCGGCACCTCCTTCTCCTCCACCCGGATCCGGTACGGCCCGCGGTACACCATCGCTCGCATGCGCTTCCTCCTTGACAAAGGGAGCGTGCGCAGCCGGCAAACCCCATGCCCGGCCCGTTCCGCCTGGCCGGAGAACGCGAGCTCAGAGGGCGTCGAGCGCCTGGCCCAGGTCGGCGATCAGGTCGTCGGGATGCTCCAGTCCGACGGACAGGCGCAGCAGGTTCGCGGGCGTGCGCGAGGCGGGCCCCTCGACCGTGGCCCGGTGCTCGATCAGGCTCTCCGGCCCGCCGAGGCTGGTGGCTCGCGTGAAGACGCGGGTCGCTCCGTTCACCGCGAGCGCGGCGTCCCGGCCTCCGGCGACCTGGAGGGAGAGCATACCGCCGAAGGCGCTCATCTGGCGGCGAGCCACCGAATGGCCCGGATGGGAGGCGAGCCCCGGATAGTGGACCGCCTCCACCGCAGGGTGTACGTCCAGGAACCCGGCGATGCGCATCGCACTCTCGCTGTGTACGCGCATGCGGTGGGGCAGCGTGCGTACGCCGCGGAGCACCAGCCAGCACTCGAAGGGCGAGGGGACCGCGCCGGCCATGGTCTGGATCTGCCGGACACGCTGGAAGAACGGGTCCGCCTCGCGCGCGACGACTGCGCCTCCGAGCACGTCGCCGTGGCCCCCTAGGTACTTGGTCGTCGCGTGCATGACCAGATCCGCGCCGAGATCCAGCGGTCGCTGCAGCACCGGCGTCGCCCACGTGCTGTCGACGGCGACATGCGCGCCCGCCTCGTGCGCGATCTGCGCGATCTGCCCGATGTCGGAGACGCGGAGCAGGGGGTTCGAGGGCGTCTCGACCCACACCAGGCGCGTGTTGGGCCGGAGCCCGGCCCGCACCGCCTCCGGATCGGTGAAATCGGCGAAGGAGGACTCCAGGCCCCAGGGTCCGAAGAGGGTGCGCAGCTGCTCCGCCGTGTTGTAGTAGGCGTCCAGGGGCGCCAGCACGTGGTCGCCCGGCGAGAGCGCCTGCAGGATCGCCATCGTGGCGGCCGACCCCGAGGAGAACGCGGCGCAGGCGCTCCCTCCCTCCAGCGCAGCGAGGCACTCCTCGAGCGCGCGCCGCGTCGGATTGTCCGTTCTGCTGTAGAGGAATTCCCCGAGGAGGGCTCCGTCGGGCCCGCGTGCGTAGGATGTCGAGAGATGGATCGGCGGCGTGACCGCCCCCGTGCCCGGATCGGGGGCGTGCCCGGCGTGGACAGCCACCGTCTCGATGTGTGCCTGGGGTGAGCCTCCGGGCGGAGGCGCCTCGCCGGTGCCGCGCGGCTGATCGGACGACATCTCTCGACCCTCCCTGGCTTCAGTGTGTCTCGCCCGCGTCCGCCGGGAGGCGGAGCACTCCGTCGCAGACGCGCACCGCGCTTCCCCCGACGCGCGTCGCGGCGAGCCGTCCCCCTTCGAAGCTGGCCTCGGCGTGGAGGAGGCTCGGGCGTCCCATCTCGAAACCCTGCTCGATGACCCAGCGGCGCGGGCCGGTCCCCCCCGTCGGAGGCCCGACGCGGTCCGCGAGGTAGCCGGCGAACGCAGCGGCTGCTCCGCCCGTGGCGGGATCCTCGTCGATCCCGATCCCCGGGGCGAACATCCGCGCACGCACGTCCGAGCCCTCGCGTTCCGGGTCGAGGGTGAAGACGTAGAGCTTGGACGCCCACGCATCCTCGAGGTGCTCCGACCAGGCCGAGCGGTTCACCCGGACCCGGGCGAGCGCCCCGCGGTCCCGCACCGGGACGAACACGAACGGCACGCCGGACGAGTAGGCGTCCGGCTCCCACCCGTTCGTCCCGATGTCGTGCAGGTCCAGGGAGAGTACTGACGCCAGCGTCTCGGACTCGGGTACCTCCTGCCCCCGCTCGGGGACGCACGCGGCAGTCAGCTCCGCGTACAGGGGTCCTCCCGGCGGGGCGGAGATCTCCACGGCGACCGGACCGACGCCCTCCTCGAACACCACGCGGCCGCGGTGGTCCGCCAGCGCGACCTGCCCGAGCGACGCCAGCAGGCAGGCGGTCCCCACCGTGGGGTGCCCGGCGAACGGCAGCTCCGTCCGGGGCGTGAAGATCTGCACCCGGTGCGTGCACCTGGGGTCCGTTGGCGTGACGACGAAGACCGTCTCCGAGAGGTTCATCTCGAGGGCGATAGCCTGCATCTCGTCGTCGCTGAGCCGGTCCGCCGCCGGGAACACCGCAAGCGGGTTGCCACCGAAGGTCCGGTCGGTGAAGACGTCGAGCGTGTGGTACTGGATCTCGGTCGGCACGGGCGCAGTCCGGGGTGCGGTGAATTGAATGCAATCAATCCTGAGTTGACTGCAATGATGGGACGGCCCCGTGTCAAGCCCCGGCAGCGGGAGCGACCGGCTTACCGTTCCGCTCGCGCTCGAGGGCCACCCGGCGACCACCCTCGTGGTCCGGCGCCGCCGGACGGCGCATCCACCAGTCGGGGTTCGGGAGCGGGACGAAGCCGTGCTTGGTGTAGAGCCCGTGCGCATCCCGGGTCGCGAGCAGCCAGGTGCGGAGCCCCTGCAGGTCCGGGTGGCGCTCCATGGCGCGCAGGAGCACGTGGGAGAGCCCGCCGCCGCGGTACGGCTCGAGCACGAAGACGTCGCACACCCACGCGAACGTGGTGCGGTCGGTCACCACGCGCGCGAACGCGCGCTGCTCGCCGCCGGGCCCGTAGACGCCGAAGACGAGGGAGTGCTCCATCGCGCGGCGGAGCGTGCCGGGATGGACTCCGGGGGACCAGTAGCAGCTCTCGAGGAACCCGTGCACGGCGTCGAAATCGACGCGGGCCGGATCGCTGCTGACCAGGAGGCCGTCCTCCAGGTACTCAAGAGGAGCAGGATGCGTTGCTCCGCCATCCATGTTCACCTCCGGGTTGAAGTGGACCGTACGCCGGTCGGGGTGGACCGGCAGGCCGGCCAGGGGATGCTGGGGTAGCCTAGGGGCTCGCAGCGCTGCTCGCTGCTCAGGCCCAGGTACATCACGCCCGGACGGCCGGGAGGCGATCTCCCTCACCCCGTCGTAGCCGTTGTGGCGCATGGAGGGGGCTCACCTCCCCGCGATGCCGGAGCACGACGGGAGCAGTGCACTCTGCCATGCTTCCGACGTGAGCCGTGAAGCGCAGTCCCCGAAGCGGCTGCGCGTGGCTACAGGTCGAACCGGACCAGGGTGCCCGCTCCCTCCCGCTCGGCGCGGGTGAACGCGAGCCACGCGGCGGCGAGGTCCTGCATCGGAAGCCCGATGCTCGCGAAGACGGTGCGCTCCTCGGGTCCCGTCCGTCCCGGGTGCCTCCCGGAGACCACGTCGGCGAGTTCGGCCGCGATCCGCTCCCGTTCCAGCCCCGGGATCCCGAGCGAGCACAGGAGTCCGCGGCAGTCCGCGACGATCCGGGAGGCGGCGAGGAGATCCGAGTGCAGCTCGGCCCTGCCGCGCTCGTCCGCCCCGAGCGTGGTCACGTGCGCCCCGGGCACCACGTCGCCCGCGCCGAGAAGCGGGGTGCGGGACCAGGTGCCGCACAGGATCGCCAGGGCGTCGCGCGCAGCCGAGCTTGCGGAGTCGGCGACCTGGACCCTGAGCCCCAGGGTGCTCCGCACTTCCGCGGCGAAGCGCTCCGCCGCGGCGGGCGCGGCGTCGTAGACCCGTACCCGCGCCAGGTCCGATCTGAGGCGTGAGAGCGCGCGCACGAAGATGCGCGCCTGCGCTCCGGCTCCGATCACCGCCAGCGTGGTCAGGTCGGGGCGGGCGAGCAGGTGGGTCGCCAGCGCGGCCGTGGCGCCGGTGCGCAGCGCGGTAACCGTCCCTGAGTCCAGGAGAGCCAGGAGGTCGCCCGAGTCGAGGTCGTGGAGGCAGACAACCCCCCGGATGGCCGGAACCGATCCCGGGTACTTCGCGTTCACGTTCATGGTGTAGGCGGGGATCCCCGGGAGGATCGCCGCGGCGCTCGGGGACCGGCCGGGGTGTCCGCCGGGGAGCGGGGCGTGCGCGCGCCGCGCGGGGAAGGGGAGCGGGGTGTGAAAGGCTGCCGCCAGCGCCGGGATGAGGTCGTCGAGAGTGCAGAGGCGCTCCACGTCGGAGCGCCCCAGCACCCGGGTGCGCCGCCGGGGTCCCGAAGGCGGCGGAGGGGAGCCAGCGGTGCACCAGCTCGCGCAGCGTGGGGAGGACCCCCCGGACGGGTGTCGCCGGCGCGCGGGCGATCATGTGGGAGCCTGCGAAGGCGCGGCCACGGCGGCGCGCCGGACCTCGGAAGCCGCGTCCTTCGCCGCGGAGACCATCGCGTCGAAGTCGTCGAACCGGCTGCGATGGTTGGCGATGGTCACCCGGAGGACCAGCCTTCCGCCGAGCCGGGTGGAGGACGGGACCACGATCCCGCTCTCGTGGAGTCGCAGCAGGACCTCGCGGTTGAGCGTGTCCAGCTCCCCGTCCTTCTCGTCTCCCCGGGAGCGTACCCGGAAGCAGACGACGTTCAGCGTGACCGGCGCCATAAGTTCGAGCTCCGCGTCGGCATCGACCAGCCGGGCGAGGTAGCGCGCCTGCGCGATGTTCTTCTCGATCTGGCCGGCGTAGCGGGCGCGCCCGTGGGTCTTCAGCGAGATCCACAGCTTCAGGGCCCTGAAGTCGCGGCCCAGCTCCACGCCCAGCCCGCCGAACGGGTACGGGACGGCGAGTACGCCGCGCTCGTCCCGGGCGATGTAGTGCGCGCTCGCGTCGAACGCCGCGCGGTCCACGGAGTTGTGCGACTCCCCGGAGCAGTAGAGCACCGGGGCGCCTCGACCGCGGGGAGACCGTACCCCGTCCAGTCGACGGGGACCCGCCCCTGGCCGCCCACCGCGATCCCGATCAGGTTGGCCACGGCGCACCCGTTGGTCAGCACGCCCGAGACGAGGTCGGGTGTGCCGAGCATCTGGCGGCACCACTCCAACACCTGCTCCTCCACGTACGCGGCGCCCTGGTCCCCGTCGAAGATGTTGGGGTTCATCCCGAGCAGGTGGGCGGAGACGAGTCCGGCGAGCAGGAGGAGACCTGCTTTCGCCGCGTGCCCGATCAGGAGGAAGCTCGACGGCTCTCCCCGCCGCTGCGCACGTCGTTGACGCTCTGCGAGAGGTGCTCGATCTTCCGCCTCGGTCAGCCGGGTCTCGGACGAGCCGAGCAGCGGACTGCGCTGCGCACTCCACCTACGAGGTGGTCGTCGACGAGGTGCTCGTCTCCGACAGCCTTGCGGTGGTCCGGGACACCTGGCGCGAGGTGCGCCACTTCCCGGGCCGCGGAGAACGGGCGGTGCGTTCCATCCGGAGCTTCGAGGTATGGCGCCCGCCGTGTTTCAGCCGGGTGGATGCTCCGGCGCGACGGGCTCCCGGTCGCCATGGCTCGGCGGCTCGGAGACCACCAGGAACTCGACGGCGTCGCCCGATTCGTTCCGGACCTGGTGGGCTACGCCGGGAGGAACGCGGAGCGCCTGGCGCTCCTCCACGGCGACGGTCCCTGTCTCCAGCTCGATCGTCAGGCTCCCCGACAGCACGAAGAAGAGCTCCTGCGCACGGCGGTGCCGGTGCCATACTTCGGCGGTCCCGGGGGGCATGCACTCCTGGATGACGCTTAGGGTGTCGCTGCGGAGCAGGTGCCAGCCGTCACAGACGCCGCCCCAGAGCTAGTGCTCGGCGGTTGCGGTCGAGGTCGGTCGTGGATCCATGTAGAGGTGTACGGGTCGGTGTGCGCTACGCCGGAGCTGGAGGTGCCGGCCCGGGACGGACGCGGGGCCGCGGCGGCCCTCCAACGACCGGTCCCTCCGGATGTCACGGCGCCCTGTATCTGCACCCGATGCGGTCCACGCGCAAGAACGACGGGTGGGACAATCCCTGATATCGGCGCGCGCCCCGGCGCGGGACCGGCTTCGCGCGGGTCGGAGCCGGACGGCTCCGCGACACTACGATCGCACGATCCGGGAGGATCCCCGATTCGCCACCCCCTATCTTGCCGCGACCCGAAACCTGGAGGAATCATGACGACGACCGCGGGAGACTACGTGCTGGGCACGCACGACGCCGAGATTGCCCGCCTGGGGCTGCAGCACCGCGTGTGGCGGGAGCCGATGCTGGCGGCGTGGCGGCGTGCGGGGCTGAACGAGGGGTGGCGGGTCCTGGACGTAGGCGCCGGTCCGGGGTACGTGACGCTCGACCTCGCCGAGGCGGTCGGACCGGGCGGTCGCGTCGTCGCCGTCGAGCGCTCGCCGAGGTTCGCGGGGAGGGTCCGCCACGAGTGCGAGCGGCGCGGCGTCGAGAACGTCCGGGTGGTGGAGGCGGACCTGATGGAGCCGGGGGATGTGGAGGAGGTGCCGCGGGCGGGATTCGACATGGCCTGGTGCCGCTGGGTCGCGTCCTTCGTAGAGTCGCCCCGGGCTCTGGCGCGTCTGCTCGGACGGGCGGTCCGGCCCGGCGGCCGGGTGGTGCTGCACGAGTATGCCGACTACGGCACCTGGCGCTTCGTGCCGCCGCGACCGGGACTCGATCGCTTCGTGGCGGAGGTGATGGAGAGCTGGCGCGCGGGGGGAGGAGAGCCCAACGTCGCGCCCCCTTTCGTCGAATCGCTGCGCGCGGAGGGATTCCGGACCCTCTCCCTCCGGCCGTTGATCTTCACCGCGGCTCCCGGGGAGCCCCTGTGGCGCTGGCCCGCCTCGTTCGTCGCCACGAACCTCTCCCGCCTGCAGGAGCTGGGACGCGTCTCGGCCGGGTGGTCCGAACAGGTACTCGAGGAGCTGGCCGAGGTCGAGGCGGACCCCGGGGCGCGCGTGATCACGCCGCTGGTTCTGGAGGTCATCGCCCAACGCTCCTGAGGGCGGCCGCGGGCGTCCTCAGGGCACTTTGACCGGGAACCAGACCTCGATCTCGCCGGTTCCGGTGGTTGGGTCGAACCGCTCGTCGTAGACCTCGAAGTCCGGCGCGTTCTCCCCTTCGTGCCCCGACCGCGGCAGCCACTCGTGCCAGATCCCCTTCCACGTCGTCCAGATGGTGGAGACGTGCGCGCGATGCTCGAACACCGCGTATCGCTGCGGGTGGATGCGCATGCGGCCCAGGGACGGCGGCACCGTGTCGAAAGAGGCCACCTCCACCCCGGTCATGTACTCGAACGTTTGCGTTTCCGGCGAGCCGGAGCAGATCACTCCGTAGGCCGTGGTGCCCTGCTGGCCCGGGAGGCGCCCCAGCTCCCGGAACTCGGCCCACTGCGCGGGGGTGGTCTCCGCACCGCCAGCGAAGGTGTGCATCAGGCGCAGGCCGGCAAGCAGCATCGCCCTTCCTTCCACATAGCGGGTCGGCTCAATGGAGGTCACAGGAGCTTCGGGGTTGAGGAAAGGAATCGGGATGCGCTCTCGTTCATAGTCGCCCTTTGGCGCGAACCCGTTGGTGCAACCATACTTCGCTACGTCACCTCCTCCACCGGCAGCCACACCGTGAACACGCTCCCCCGGCCCGGCTCGCTCGCCGCCTCGATGCTCCCCCCGTGCCGCTCCGCGATCATCCGGGCGATCGCCAGCCCCAGCCCCGTCCCCCCCTCCCGCACCCGCGCCGCGTCCCCCCGGTAGAACCGGTCGAACACGTGCGGCAGGTCCTCCGGCGGGATCCCGATCCCCGTGTCCTCCACCGCCACCTCCACCCACCGCTCCCCGTCCCGCTCCGCCTCCGCCGTGCGGATCGCCACCGACCCATCGCGCGTGAACTTGACCGCGTTGGACACAAGGTTCAGGAAGAGCTGCCGCAGCGGCCCCTCCGCGCCCCGCACCACCAGCGGTCCCGGCGCCACCAGCCGCACCTCCACCGGCTTCCCGTCCGCCAGCGCCTCGCCGATCTCCCGCACGTCCTCTAGGAGCGCGTCCAGCCGCACCGGCGCCCGCGGGAGTAGCTCGCCGGCCTCCTCGCCGCGGGCCAGCGTGAGCAGCCCCTCCACCAGCCCCAGCGTCCAGCGCGTCTCCTCCAGCACCTCCTCCAGCGTCTCCCGCAGCTCCCCCGCCGAGCGCTCCCGGGCCAGCGCCACCTGCGCGGTACCCTGGATGGCGGTGAGCGGGGTGCGCAGCTCGTGGCTGGCGTCCGCGGTGAAGCGCCGCAGCGCGTCCACGGCGCGCTCCAGGCGCTCCAGCATCCCGTTGAAGGCCAGCGACAGCTCGCGCAGCTCCGCCGGCCGCTCCGGCTCCTCCACCCGCCGGGAGAGCGCGCCGATTCCGATCTCCCGCGACGCCACCACCAGCCGGTCCAGCGGGCGCAGCAGCCGGTCGGCGATCGATCGGGCTCCCACCGCAGCGGCCGCCGCCGTGATGGGGATCAGGAGGAGCGAGATCACGATGAACGAGCGCAGCGCCCGCCCCTCCACGTCGCCGGTGCGCGCCACGTAGAGCTCCACCATGTCCCCGCTGGGGAGCCGCGTGCGCCGCAGGAGCGCCTCCACGTCCCCCTTGCCGGGGTTCACGCTGCGCTCCTCCACGGTGACCCGGGGGATGTGCGGGGGCACGATGAGCTGCTCGGCCGCGAGCGCGGTCTGCCGGAGGGACGCGGTGCCCGTGCGCTCGAGCGTCTGCTTCAGGATCAGGTAGGTGAGCCCGGCGAAGAGCGTCAGCGCCACCAGGAGCACCACCGAGTACCAGAGGACGATCTCCCGCCGGAGCGAGGGCGGACGACGGCGGTGGGTCATCCTTCCTCCCGCTCGGGCGGTTTGATGATGTACCCCACCCCCCGCACGGTCTGGATCATCTCGCGCTCGGGGTCCAGCTTGTTCCGCAGCGAGTTGATGAACACGTCCACCACATTGGTCCCCGGGTCGAAGCGGATCCCCCACACGTGCTCCATGATCACGGAGCGGGAGAGCGGGCGCTCCGCGTTCCGCACCAGGAACTCCAGGAGCGCGAACTCCCTGGGCGTCAGCTCCACTCTCTCGCCGTCGCGGCGGACCTCGTGCGCGGCCGGGTCCAGCTCCAGGCTGCCCACGCGGAGGGTGGGCGCGGCCCCGCTCCCCTTGCGGCGGAGGAGGGCGCGGAGGCGGGCCGCCAGCTCCGGGAAGTCGAACGGCTTGGTGAGGTAGTCGTCGGCTCCGGCATCCAGCCCCTCCACCTTGTCCTCCACCCGGTCGCGCGCGGTGAGGAGGAGCACCGGGAGGTCTACCCCCGCCTCCCGCAGGTCGCGCACGAGCTGCATCCCGTCGCGCCCGGGGAGCATCACGTCGACGATGGCGGCGTCGAAGCGCTCCCCCGCTGCGCGGCGGAACCCGGTGTCCCCGTCCGGGGCCACCTCCACGGTGTACCCCTCCTCCCGCAGCCCCTTCCTCAGGAACCCCACGATCCCCGCGCTGTCCTCCACGATCAGGATCCGCATAGTGGCACGATTAACTCCATTTAATCATCCGCTAATCCACCCTTAATCGAATGCCGGAACGGCCTCCTCCGCGGGTGGGTAGGACTCCCACGGAAGGAAGGTCCAAGGTCATACTCGACACGGGAGGATGCAGCAGATGAACAGGCTCCGCAAGCTCGCCATCCCGGGCGCGATGGTGGTGGGGATGGGTGTCACGGTCACGGCGATGGAGATCGCGCGCGACCCGCTCCCGGACCTGCGGGCGCAGGACGGGGAGCTCGCGCCGGGCGGCGTCCAGCCGGCAGCACCCGAGTCGCTCTCGGCCGCGTTCCGCAACGCGAGCCGCGCGGCGCTCCCCTCCGTGGTGTACATCCGGTTCGAGACGGCCCCCCGTGCCGTGTCGGACGTCCCCGACGCGCTTCGCGGCACCCCCTTCGAGGAGTTCTTCGGCGGCGGGCGGAGGATGGTCCCCCCGCAGTCGGGGAGCGGGTCGGGGTTCATCATCTCCCCCGACGGCTACATCCTGACCAACAACCACGTGGTGGCCAACGCCTCGCGGGTGACGGTGGTGATGTCCGACAAGCGCGAGCTGGACGCCCGCGTGGTGGGCCGCGACCCCAACACCGACATCGCCGTGCTCAAGGTGGAGGCGAAGGACCTCCCCGTCGCGAAGCTGGGGAACTCCGAGACGCTGCAGACCGGCGACTGGGTGCTGGCGCTCGGCTATCCGCTCTCGCTGGGGCAGACCACCACCGCGGGGATCGTGAGCGCCAAGGGGCGCTCCATCGGAATCATGCAGCAGGACCGCAGCGCCACCGCGCCGCTGGAGCACTTCATCCAGACCGACGCCGCCATCAATCCAGGGAACTCCGGCGGGCCGCTGGTGGACCTCTCCGGCCGGGTGGTGGGCGTCAACAGCGCCATCGCCTCGCCCACCGGGTTCTACTCGGGGTACGGCTTCGCGGTGCCCATCGACCTGGCGAAGCGCATCGCCGACGACCTGATCCGCTACGGCGTGGTGCACCGGCCGTTGCTGGGGGTGCAGATCCGCAGCGTGACCCCCGCCGACGCCGAGGTGTTCGGGCTTCCCAGCGCGGACGGCGCCGTGGTCGCCACCGAGCCGACCGGGCCCGCGGCCGAGGCCGGGATCCGCATGGGCGACGTGGTGGTGGCTATCGACGGTGCCCCGGTGACGGACGACGACGACCTGATGGCTCTCCTGGCCGCCAGGCAGCCCGGGCAGCGGGTGGCGCTGGACCTGGTGCGCTACGGGAAGCGCGAGCGGGTCACGGTGAAGCTGGGCGAGATGGAGCCGGCGCGTCGGGTCAGCAACGCCGCCCCGGCCGAGGAATCGCGCGACCCGGTGGCGCGGCTGGGCTTCGACGCCGAGGAGGTGGACGCGGTAACCGCACAGCGGTACCGCCTGTCGTCGGGCGGCGTGTACGTCACGGGGGTGGACGGCTCCGGGCCGGCGGCTTCAGCACTGGCTCCGCGCATGAAGATCGAGCGGATCAACGGGCGGGAGGTGCGGAGCGTGGAGGATGTGCGTAGTGCTGCACGGGGGCTCAAGGAGGGGCAGGTGGTCTCGATTGTCGCGGTCACGCCGGACGGGAGGCGGACGATTGTCAACTACCGGTTGCGTGGGTGAGGGCTGGTGAGGTGATTGGGTTGAGATAGCTCTCTGGTGAGGGACGCTACAGAGCCCGGCGAAACAGCCCGCCGGTCTCTTCCGCGAGGGCGGTGAGCCAGCCAAACCACCGGCTGTCTCCCCGCCCGCGGAGGGAGCCTCGCGGAACCGCTGCGAGTCTCCCTCCGCACATGGTTTGAGGGGTACTGCGGGAACTGCGAACGGCTCACGACGAACGACGGGGCGGCGCCTTCCGGGTGCCGCCCCTTCGATTGCTTCGTCCCGTCCGCGCCGCGTTGACACCCCCCTCACCGCGCCGTACCTTCCGGCCTACTTCGGCATACCACCCGTCGTTTCGCGAGGTCGTCACGTGCTTCTCGGAGCCCACGTTTCCACCGCCGGCGGCGTCCGGAATGCCCCCGGGCGGGGGGCGGAGATCGGCGCCACCGCCATCCAGATCTTCACCAAGCAGCCCAACCGCTGGGCAGAGCCCACCCTCGACGAGGAAGAATGCCGTGCCTGCGGGGAGGGGGTGCGGACGCACGGGATCGGGTTCACCAACGCGCACGACTCCTACCTGATCAACCTGGCCACCGCCGACCCCGAGCTGCGGGCCAGGTCGCTGGCCTCCTTCAAGGCCGAGCTGCGTCGCGCGGTGAGCCTGGACCTGGACGCGGTGGTCACCCACCCCGGGAACGCCACCGACGGCAACCGGGCCCGCGGGCTGGCGCAGAACGCCGCGCTGGTGGAGGAGGCGCTCGCGGAGACCCCGGGGCGCACCCTGGTCCTCCTGGAGACCACCGCCGGGGCGGGGAGTGTGCTGGGCTCCACCTTCGAGGAGCTGGCGGAGATGATCGAGCGTATATCTCCCCTGCATCGGGAGCGGGTGGGGATCTGCCTGGACACCTGCCACGTGTACTCCGCCGGTTACGACCTGGTGCGCGACTACGACGGGGTGGTGCGCCATCTGGACGACGTGGTGGGGCTCGACCGCCTGCGTCTCTTCCACCTCAACGACTCGCAGGTCCCGTTCGCCAGCCGCAGGGACCGGCACGCCCATATCGGCGAGGGGTCGCTGGGGGAGGAGCCGTTCCGCCGCATCATGACCGACGAGCGCTTCGCCTCCGTCCCCAGGGTGCTGGAGACCCCCAAGGGCGACGACCTGGTGACCGCCGACCGCCGCAACCTGGAGCGGCTCCGCGCGTTGTGCGCCTGATCGCGGGCGGAACTCCACCGCGCGTCCGGGGGTACCGCCCCCCGTGATCCGGCATCACTCTCCGCTCCGCCGCTGGGCCCACCTGGGCCTGCTCTTCGCCGCCCTGCTGCATCTCACGGGCGCGGCGCTGGGGCCGTGGGCGCACACCCGCGGGCGCGAGCTCTCCGCGGAGGTCACGGTCTGTGCCCCGGACGAGCACGGTCCCCACACCCCCGGCGCCCACGACGAATCGGCGTGCGGAGTGTGGCAGGTCCTCACCTCGCCGGCCACCCTCCCGGCGGGGTTCAGCATCCCGGTCGCCTGGAC
>DATAAL010000525.1:0-6596 GCA_036260145.1 Longimicrobiaceae bacterium
AGTCCTCCCGGCGGGGGACGCAGAGCGCGGTGGCCCTCTGGACCAGCCAGCGGGCTCCCTCCTGCCCGACGGGCTCGCCGTCCAGGTAGACGTGGACCGTGCAGCCCTACCCCGCGCGCGTGCCGCCGGCGTGACGGAGGAAGTCGGCGACCGTGGGGTAGGTGTGCTCCGCGCCGGCCTCCGCGCCGTCGTAGCCGGTGTAACCGCGGCTCAGGTCGTCGTTGGTCCAGTACCGCGCCAGCACGGGCCCCCGGGCGCCCAGGGTGTAGCCCCAGTACTCCGCGCGCGGGTGCCCCTCGTCCGGCTCGGGGGGCTCGTCGTCGCGGAAGTCGATCTCCGGCTCCGGGTCGGCCGGGTCGAACCTGGAGGATCCGCCTGCGAGGCAGGGCCCGCCGGTCGTGTCTCTGGCTGGCATGGGCGATTCCGTGAGGGTGAAGGGGAGGGGACCGGCCAGGGTGGACCGGGCCCGGCGATGCCGGTCAGAGCAGGAATCCTCGGGTCCCGCCGGTCCGGGATCGAGCGCGACCACCGCCGCGGCCGGGAAGCAGCGGGGACAGCCACGGCACGAGCGACGATGGCGAGGCGGGGCCGGGGCAAGCTGCTCCTCCTGGGTGGAGTGGTCGCGTCGGACGGGGTTCCGGGAGGAGATACCCCACCGGCGCTCCCGGCGGCGTCTACGCCGCCCGCTTCAGGTTCTCCACCTCCGTTGCGAGGCCGAGCGGCTGCGTGGGCAGAGCGGCCGCGCGGTCCTGCGTGGTCATTGGGCTCCGGGTGCGGCGCCGGTCAGACCCGGGACCACCCCCGCTTGCCCGCCTCGAGGCGGTAGGCGCCCACGATCTCCGCGAGCCGCTCGGGTGTCTCCGCGATGCGGGTCTCCGTCTGCAGCGGGTCCTGCCGCCTGGGCGAGTAGTCCGTCCAGAAGACCGTGAACCGCGCGAAGCGGGGGTCGTCGCGGTGGATGACGACGATCTTCCGGACGGCGCCCTGCTTGACGTACACCTCGCGGAAGGGGATGCCGGGGACCCCGCCGTCCCGCGGCCTCGGCTGCAGGATGCGCGCGATCGCCGACTCGGAGATCACCTGGCTCATCCGGGTGCCGCCGTCGTCCCAGCCCTTGTCTTCCCGCACGCACCCGAAGGTCGCGTGCGAGAGCTTGGGCGACGGCGACACTCCCGTGAAGCGGAGCGCCGCGCCATCCCAGACGAACTTCTGGTTCACCACCGGTGTGCCGTCCAGCGACGCCTCCCGCAGCGCCTCGCCTTCGACCTCAATCACCAGCCCCGGGCGCACGAACGTGATCGGCCGGCCGTCGGAGTCGGCCATGTTCAGCGGCGCGTCCATCTTGCGGGCGGACAGCGTCTCCAGCAGGCTCTCCCGCTGCTGGTCGGTGAAGCCCGAGCCTACGCGGCAGAGCCCCTGCAGCGTCTTGCCGTCGGGCCCGGTCAGCGCGCAGAGGATGGACAGGACCCCGTACCTGTCCTCGAAGGCGCCTTCGACGTAGCCGATGGCCACGGTGTCGACCGTCAGGCTGGGCTTGATCTTGTACGTCGTCTCACTCTCCGTGAGGCGGACGACGATCCCTTCCAGCCCGCGGCCGGTCACCGCCCCGAACCACGCGGGGACCTGGGAGGCGGGGAGGAGCTCGCCGGCCACCCGGTGGCAGGCGCCGGCCTCGTCCGTGCCGAAGAGGTCTCCCAGCAGGTCCCAGGTCCTGGCGAACTCCCGCTGGTGGTCGCGCAGGTCCCGGCCGTCCAGCATCACCGCGTCGTAGAACGCGAGGGCGAGGCGGCCGCGCTCCTCCGCCGTGCCGTTGCTGGTGGTGTGGATCACGTCACCGACGCGGGTGCGGCCGCCGTCGGACCTCAGGTAGAGCTCCGCGCAGAGGAGCGCGCGGCGGAGTCCCCGCGCCGCCAGGACGTGCTTGACGTGCTCGGTGCACGCCAGCCCGATCCGGGCTCTCCCGCTCGGCGCGTTGAACGCGACGCAGACGTCCCTCTCCGCGTCGAAGTAGACGAAGACGCCCTCGCCGTCGTCCTTGACCGACGCGATCACGGAGTCGGCGCCGGCGAGGGTCTGCGCGATGTGCCGCGCCGGCAGCATCCTGAACTTCCGGGTGACGGCGCTGCGGAACGCGGTCGCGACTCCCATGAGGGTGGCGTCGGCGATCCCGCCGGAGATTGCCACCCGGAGCCCGTTTCCTTTGTCCGCGAAGGCGGTTTCGTTGAGCATGTGAGGCCGTGGTTGGGGATCAGTCGGTGGCGGAGACGGTCCGCGCCTCCGGGACCTTGAGCTCCTGGCGGGTCAGCAGGACGCGCAGCCGGTACTTCTCGCCGTCGGTCTCGCCCAGCAGGAAGGCGCGGGTCGGCGTGCCGCCGGTCTGGAGGACGAGCGGCTGGTTTCCCTTGGGCCCGGCCCCGAGCATGGCCGCCTCGCTGGCGGCCTCCAGGCGGCGCGCGATGGCCAGCAGGAACTCGTGCTGCAGCCCGTCCTCGTGGCCCAGGTGGAACTGGTTGTGGAACACGAAGCGCTGGAAGAGCTCCGCCAGGGGGATGCGCTTCCCGATCCGGACGGGGGCGAGCTCGTTGATGTTCGCCTTGCGGGGCGTGTGGACGGCCCGGTCCTTCTCCGTGCCGTCCGCAGCGTAGGTGGTGACGATCACCTGGAAGTTCCCCTCCAGGCCCACGGCGCCGGGCCGGCGGTACGCTCGGGTGGTCTCCGGGAGGATCCGCCCGATGGTGGCCAGGCCGATCTCCGGGTCCCCCTCGACCAGCGCCTGCGTGGTGAGCATCTCGGCGTCCACTCGGGCGTTTCCGCGGTGGACGGTCCGCGTCTGCACCTCCTCGCCCAGGGCCGTGACCCTCATCGTCCTGGGGGTGAGGCGGCGCCCGCGGAGGAGCGGCACGCGGGCGTTGGTCCCGTCTTCGGTCGACAGGTGGATGGTGGTCTTCACAGGTTCGTACTCGGTTGGGCGTGTCGGTCAGAACATCTCGAACGAGATCTCTTCGGGGTCCTCGTCGTCCGGGTCCTCGTCTTCGTCGAAGAAGCTGTAGACGTCCGCCTGCCCCTGCAGCGGCGTCTCGATGAAGGCGCCCGTGAGCAGGAAGGCCCCGTCCGAGGTGACGTTCAGCACCGCCGCCTTCAGCACGGGCGCATCGCGGTAGGTGAATTCCGTGCAGTAGAACCCGGGTGGCAGGTCGCACGCGACCGGGAAGACCGCGTCCACGCGCAGGCGCGCGACGTCGGCGAGGCCGGCCGGCCGGAGCGTACGCTTCTCCTTGAACGAGGACAGCCTCTGCGGCAGGGGCTCGCCGTCCTCGGTCTGAACCAGCGGCGGGGTGGTCAACGAGCCCTGGCCGTCCGTCGGGAGGTGGGCGATGTCGGCGGGGATGAAGACGTTCCCTTCGGGGTCGAGGACCACCTTCTCCAGGACCAGGCCGTCCTTCTCCACCGTCCTGGTCTGCCTGCCGTACAGCTCCTCGCGGCGGATGGAGGCTCCGACCGCCACGGGGACCTCGGAGTCCCCGATCTGGAGCAGGATCAACTTGTTGGCCATCGTGCTCGGGTCGTGCGGAGAGTGGGAAAGGGCAGGGGGCCCCGTCAAGGCGGGGCCCCCTGGACGCGTTAGGCGCGTTCATTCGCGGTGAGTGTGCCGGGACACTCACATGGGCTCCGGCCGTCAGCCGCCGAGCGGGGTGAGCCCTCTCCCACTTCGACCGCGCGTCGGGGTGTAGCCCGAGCCGGTCTCGGCCTGCTCGGCGGCGGGTGGCTCGGCGGGCGCGGCGTCCGGACCGGCGACCACGACCGGCTCCCCGACCTTCTTCATCCAGGGAATCCCCGGATGCTCGCACGGGTGGCTCACCGAGGTGAGGTACTCGGCCTCGACCCCGGTCCGGTGACCCTCGACGAAGACGATGGGTTCGTCGCCGGGGGAGAGCGGCGGGACGTAGCGGGTGACGACGTACTCCCCCTCGTCCAGGGGGCAGCGGCGCGACGTGGGCCGCACCACCTCGCCGGGGGTGAAGACCTTGTAGGTCACCCGGTAGGTGACCTGCTCGTATCGCATTCGATCAGGTTCCGGTTCGGGGCGCAGGCGCCCGGTGGTCACGTGGCGGGTCGCCGCGGGGGTCGACGCGGTCTTTCCGCCGGGGTTGCGGTGCTCCCGGGACGGGGTGGGGGAAGGCGGCGGCACCGGAAGCTCAGAGGGGGAGCCCCTCCTGGAGCGCCGTCCGGGGATCCACGATCACGATCTCGCCCTCGCGCAGCGCGGCCGCGGCATGGGTGAACGTGCGCTGGCAGCGCAGGCAGGTGTGGTTGCGCGGCCCGCCGTGCCATTCCTGGAGCACCCCGCCACAGCCGGCGTGCTCCATCCAGGGTGTCCCGTGCTTCGTGCGGGCGCGGCGGATGGCGTCTGCCGTGTGCTCCCGCGCCGCCCGCAGCTCGGCGACCCGCTCGGGGGTGGGCGCTCGGCGGTCGAGGAACGTCAGCAGGTAGACCGGGTCCGCGGGGACCCAGGAGGCGTTCCACTCCTCGGCGATGGCGCGCTGCAGGTCCCGGGGGAGCTCCCGGAGCCGCCGGCGCGCCCGGCGCCAGCTGTCCGCGTGGTCGTCGCGTCTGCGTCTCGACGCCGATACGTGCTGCGCGTGGAGGCGTGTCTCCCGGTCCTCGAAGGACTCGACCCGGAGCGGCGTCAGTTCGCCCAGGAAGCCGTGGTCGCGGCGGTGCCGCTCCTCCTCCGCCTTCAGCGACTGGCGGTAGCCGCGCTCGCGCGTGGCGGTGCGCTCCCGTGGGGCGGGGTCCTTGCGCCAGGCCGCCTTCCTCCAGCGAAGTACGATCGGCTCCCGGACGACCGCGCCCCGGAGGCCCCGGGGGCCAGCCATTCCGCCAGGTACGGGCGGGCGGCCGCAGGCGGGAGCGGCGGGACGGCGGGCGACGGGGTCATGGGGCGGTTGCGGGCATGGATCGCGATTCGTCGAGGGATGGGATCCGGCTCCCCCTGGCCTATCGCCGGCGCGGTCCGGGACCCGGCTTCATCGGGATGTTCGGCTCGCCGAGGAGCTGGCGGCTCGCCCCGGTGAGGAGCGACACGGGCACGATCCGGATCTCGCCGTCCTCCAGGCGGAGGGTGGCGCCCGGCTCCCCCCGCTTGGGGCCGGATCTCAGGCGCTGCCAGCAGGTGAACGTTCCGGTGAGCGCAAGGATCTCGCGGGTCCTGATGTGGTGGTAGGTGACGGCGACGGCCTCCGCCGTGCCGGCGAGCGCGGGGTCCGTGCACCCAGCCGGCGCCGACGGGTCGGGGGTCGCACTTTCGGGCATCTGGCAACGAGGTGGAGGTGGAGCCCGCGGTCCCCTCACCCGAGGAGGGCGAGGAGGTCGGTCTGATCGCCACGGGCCGGCCTCCGTGGGGAGGTGGGGACGGTGAGGACCGGCGGGGCCGCGGGGGCTGCGGGAGCTACGGGGACGATCCAGTCACTGGCGCGGCTTGCCGGCTCCGGCGGGGGCGAGTACTCCGGGAGGCTCCAGTCGCCCAGGGCCTCGGCCACGGCGCTCCGGACGCGCTCGAAATGGTCCAGGTCGAAGCACCTCCGGACGACGCAGTCGTCGATGGGACGCCACTCGATCCCGCGAGCACGGAGGGCCTCGCGGATCGCGGCCTGGTAGCCCCGATCCGCCACGTGGAGAGTCCACCTCCCCAGGTGCCCGTTGGGTCGCACCTCCTCGGGGAAGCCGGCGCGGGCGGCCGCCTCGAGGTAGTCCCGCCAGGCCGGCTCCTGTCCCGGGTGGACGCTGTGGAACCCCCCGAAGCCCCGCGGCTCCCAGCTCAGGGAGAGCGAGGGCGGGGACATCTGGACGTGGTTCTCCTGGTCCCGGTAGGCGACGAAGCGGGCGACCTGGGAGGCGCGCCAGGCGAGGGAGTCGAAGAACGCCCGCGCCACCCGGTAGCCGTGCGCCCGCGGGTGTCCCCGCTCGGCGAGGAAGGCGCAGTCTGCCGGCTCCTCCTGGCGGCAGCCCGCGAACTGCAGGTGGTGCGCGTCCAGGCTCGGGATCCGGGTCACGGGACCTGCCCTGGGGTAGCGGCGCCGACAGCCGCGACGGTGACGATCGCCCGGTCGCGCAGCTCAGGAGAGAGCTCCATGGGGTCCCCGGGCTAGTACTTGCGGATGATCCCCACCACGATCCCCTCGATCCGGACCTGGTCAGCCGGGAGGATCATCGGGGGCAGTGATCGGTCCGAGGGGCGCAGCTGGACGCGCCCGTCCGCCTGGGAGTAGAACTGCCGCACGAGGGTGCGGTCGCTGACGCTCGCCACCACCATCTCGCCGCGCTCCGGGGTCGTGCGCGCGCTGACGATCACGTAGTCGCCGTCCCGGATCTGCTCGTCCTCCAGCGTGGCGCCGGTGACGCGGAGGACGTAGTTCGATCCCGCGCCGAGCATGTCCTCCGGGACTTGAATGGCGCCGGCCTGCCTGGGTACGACGGGGGAGAGCGGGGTGCGGGTGTGGGGCATGGCTCTGGCCTCGATGCGGGGGGGAAAGAAAAGACGCACGCGCCGTTTTCTTTCGCCCCCGCGCCCCAGTCGAGGGGAAGACAGAGCAGGG